>DAONDW010000042.1:8410-9742 GCA_035402785.1 Methanothrix sp.
GATCAATACAAGCATTGCCGTGCCTGTTTTCATCTCAATTTTGCAGGATCGGAGCGCAAAGGACGATCTACGGGCCGATGCCGCATGGGCTCTGGGAGAAATGGGAGATGTCAGCGCAAGAGAGCCATTGATCACAGCTATGGCCTCAGATCCAGATAGCCAGGTGCGAATCAATGCTGCCAAGGCTTTGAAAAGCATTGGCAGGACAAATGTTCCTGTGTATTCGATTTAGTCCTTTTCATGAGCAATTTATCATGAGATAACCCGGAGGAATTGAATTGAAAGTATTGGGCGTGTTGTTATGCATTTTTCTTTTAAGTGCAGTATGCATTGCAGAAGAGACTGAATACTTCGACTGGAAGGGAAGCAAGCTCTATTCCGCTAAAAATTATACAGAGGCGTTGACCTACTTCGAAAAGGCTCTGAGCCAGGACCCAGGTTATGTCGATGCCTGGATTCACAAAGGCGATACACAAAAAGCACTCAAAGATTACAATGGATCCCTTGCCTCCTACAGCTCAGCTCTGCAGTTGGATGGAAACAGAGCTGCTGCCTGGTCTGGGATCACAGAGGATTATACGGCATTAAAGGACTATGCCAATGCCACGATTTCAGCAGCCAAAGCCACTGAGATTGATAACAGCAAAGCAAACTGGCTTCGGGAGGGAAATCTGCTGCAGCTACGGGGAATGTACAAAGAAGCAAATGAGAAATATGATGGAGCCATCGCACTGGATCCCAACTACACTTCGGCTCTTTATAAAAAGGCCATAACACTGATGCTTTTGAACAAGATAAACGAGGCCACACCGCTCCTGGATCAGGTAATCGGAATTGATCCCGCGTACAAACAGGCCTATCTTGCCAAGGGCGTGGCTTTAGAGGCCAGTGGGAAGAACACCGAGGCTCAGCAGGCCTATGACAAGGCATTGGAAATAGACCCTGCATATGCCCAGGCTTTGAGCGGCAAGATGCACGCTCTGCTTGCGCTGGATAAGACAGAGGAAGCCATGAAGATATTCGTGAATATCTGAGCCCTGCAAAGGGGCTCAAAATTTATTTTGATAATCTGAATTAATTACGATTAATAATATAATATTATAATAATCAGATGTTGTAGTAATAAAAATAATACAATAATATAATAATCGATATAATATCGGGTCAAATGCCGTCATGATGTTCTCGGACTTGATAACAGGTTCTCACAGGACGAATATGTCAGAAAATTATGGCGGTGGAATGGCGCAGATAGAATGCCCCCATAAATCAAGGTTATTGACGGCTATGCAGGCCATCATCTGAATTGAGGCAATGATAAGAGGAGGTGGC
>DAONDW010000043.1:0-5441 GCA_035402785.1 Methanothrix sp.
TGCTGCGATCGGAGAACGAGAAGGCAAAAGAACTGCTGGACGAAGAACTGAACCGCATGGGCATCTCTCCAAAGGTGGCCTTTGGAGTAGACGGATATCAGATCAAAGAGGCTTTAAAACGCTGTGAAGTCGATGCTGTCCTGGGCTCATCCTGGGAGAGATACCTCTCAGAGGAGCTGGGAATAAAGCTGTCCTTTGATCTTCTTTCTCCCACAAACAGGGTGACCTATCTGGACAGGGCGTATTTCGGCTACCAGGGGATGCTCAATATGCTAGAGCAGATAGGAAATGACTGGGAGTCGGCTTTTCGTTCCAAGAAAATAAATTGGGCCCAGTACGAGGGCTGTTAGAGGAGTGCCAAAAAGGTTATTGTATGTGGATTCAATGGAGCATAGAAACTATCAAAAAATATTTCGGCAATTGGTATCGGGCACATCTGTCTTTGGAACATTGGGCCGTAAAGCCAATTAATGCGGATCTTCAGATCAAACTGATGCTTTTCGCGCTTCTTTTTGCCGTCTTTTTCACTTCGCTGTTTATCGGAAGGTATGACATCGATCCCTTCACGATAGTGATGATACTGCTGGCAGGCTTCATCGATCAGGTCGTGGGTTTTTTGAGCTGGCCTGCCGCCGCATTTGCACCATGGCAGCATTCACTGTCACATGTCTCAGGATTTATTGCCAGCTTTTTTGATATGATCGCCTCGCTGGTTCATCCGATATATCATACCTGGCCCCCGGTAATGGAGACAGTCGTTTGGGAAGTGCGTTTTCCCAGATCGCTGGTGGCCATTCTCGTGGGATCCGGGCTGGCGGTGTCAGGGACGACATTTCAGGGGACTTTCCGAAATCCTCTTGTCTCTGAGTCCATCCTGGGAGTCTCGGCAGGCGCAGGAGTGGGTGCAGCTCTGGGAATATTGCTCGACCAGAACAGCTACGTAATACAGCTCTTCGCCTTTGGTTTCGGCATGCTGGCGGTGGCCATGACCTTTATGATCAGCCGAATATACAGGAGCAATCCCACACTGGTCCTGGTGCTGTCAGGCGTCATCGTGGGGGCCCTTTTCTCGGCGATCACGTCCCTCTTCAAGTACGTGGCCGATCCCTACACCAAACTTCCGGACATCGTTTTCTGGCTGATGGGATCCTTTGCCAGGGCTTCCATCAAAGACGTGTACATCACGGCTCCTGTGCTTCTGATAAGCATGTCCGTCCTGTACCTGATTCGCTGGCGTCTAAACGTGCTATCCATGGGCGACGAAGAGGCCAGGGCTCTCGGCATCGATACGGGCAGGCTCAGGGCGCTTGTCATCCTCTGTGCGACCCTGATAACGGCATCAGCCGTATGCATCAGTGGCCTCGTAGGATGGGTTGGTCTGGTCATACCTCACATCGGCAGGATGCTTGTGGGCCCTGATCACAGGAAGCTGATGGCGGCAGCCATACTGATCGGCGGATCGTACATGCTGTTGGTGGATATCATATGTCGAAACCTGACTGCCGGGGAGATCCCGGTGAGCATAGTCACCTCCATCATTGGAGCGCCGATATTCCTGTATTTGCTGAAGAAGAGCAGGGAAGGCTGGTCATAATGTGTGCAAAGCTCGAAGTAAGCAAAGCTACATTCTCTTATAATGGAAAAAGAAATATCTTTGAGGATATCTCCTTTTCCGTAGATGAAGGAGACGTTTTCTGCATCCTCGGTCCAAATGGAACTGGAAAGTCCACTCTGCTCCGCTGCCTGTGTAATCTGTACAGGCTTCGAAGCGGCAGCATCCGGATAGACGGCCACGAGATATCTCAAATGAGCCAATCGATGCTGGCCAGGAATGTCGGCTTCATTCCACAGATACACACTCCCACATTTCCGTACACAGTTCTGGAGGTCGTGATAATGGGACGAACGCCTCATCTCAGCATGATCTCAGTCCCTTCGGAAAAGGACTATATCGTCGCTGAGGAAGCGATCAGAATGGCTGACATCGAGGACATCAAAGACAAGCCGTACACGGAACTCAGCGGTGGCCAGATGCAGATGGTTCTTTTGGCGCGCGTCCTGGCTCAGGAGCCGAGGATATTGCTTTTAGACGAGCCCACATCGCACCTTGATATCAGCCACCAGATCCACACCATAGAGATCACAAGAAAGCTGGCGCAAAAAGGCATCTCCCTGATTATGACCTCTCACTTTCCAGACCATGCATTCATGGCCTCTAAAAAAGTGGGAATCATGAAGAACCGATGTTTCATGGAGATGGGAAGCGCTGATGAGGTCATCACTGAGGATAACCTGAAAAGAGCATATGGATCGGATATCAAGGTGGTTTACCTGGGAGGCGATATCGGAAGGAAGATCACTGTGCCCATGCTTAAAAGTTAGAGCTGAATTCGGACTATTTTGTGATGAGGTTTAGGGATATGTCAGACAGACTGAAGATCATTAGCATATGTTTCATAGCTGCCATTCTAATGCTGACGATCGTCTCCGTCGGAGATGAGCCTCAGCCGGCAAACCAAACTGTACAAAAAACGGTGCAAATAACAGACGTTCTTGGAAGAACTGTAGAAATACCTGCCAATGTGACCCGTGCAGCTTCTCTAACCGGCCAGGGATACGAAAAGCTGCTGGTTTTGAATCAGATCGATAAGGTATCAGCCACGTGCGCTGTGCCAAGTTCCATGCCCTGGGCGTGTAAAGTAGCTCCAGAGCTGAGGGATATTCCATCCATTTCGTCAGTGCAGGATCCAAATGTCGAGGATCTCCTCAGCAAGGGAATACAGGTCGCCATCTCTCTGTATTTCAAGGATGCCATCGAGAAGATGACTGAGGTAGGCATACCGGTAGTTGTCGTCCAGTACTCTGCGAGCAGCGAAAATTCGGGACTGCCGCAGACCGAGGAAGAGTTCGCCAATTACATAAAAAATGAGATGAGGCTTTACGGAAAGGTTATGGGACCGGATGCGGAGAAAAACGCCGATGTCTGGTGCGACTACTTCGATCAGAAGATGAAGTATCTGAAATCGAGGACTGACAGCCTGACTCCTGACCAGAGGCCCAGGGTCTTCTACAGCCGGGGTCCTGACCCGCAGACGACGCACACCAAGGGCTATTACACACAGTGGTATGTGGAGCTGGCTGGCGGAGACTATGCTGCAAAGAACGTCACTGGATCGGTTGCCGAGGCGATTTCCATGGAGCAGATCATCAAGTGGAATCCAGATATCATCATCCTGGGGCGCATCAATAACACCGACATCGTCATGAAGGACCCGAAATGGCAGGACATAAAGGCGGTGAAGGAAGGAAAGGTGTACCTCTGCCCTGCTGGCGTCGCCTACTGGGACGGTGGCAGCGAGGGTGTGCTCTTCATGCAGTTTTTGGCCAAGACCATCCATCCCGAGCTTTTCCAGGATCTGGACATGACAGAGGCGATAAAGGATTACTACTCCAGGTTCTTCAGATACGACCTGACAGACGATGAGGCCAGCAGAATACTAAAGGCTCTGCCGCCTGCCAGCTGATTTAATTTTTGGCTCATCAAGAATCGCAGTTGAATGTGAATTCCAGGATACTCTTACGAATATGATCCGAATACCCAGGATCATCAGCATCTGTGCAATTGCCATGCTGATGCTGGCAGTCGTAGCTGTCGGGGATACGACTCAGCCAGGTACAACAGCTCCGATGGAAAAGATTACAGACATTGCCGGAAGGACAGTGGATATACCCTCAAACATAACCCGTGTGGCTGCTCTCACCGGATATGACTATGAGAGGTTCATGATTATGAACCAGACAGACAGGATCTCAATCATGTATCCAGTCTCAAGCTCTCTTCCATGGGCATATGAAGTGGCTCCAAAGCTTAAAGACATCCCAACAGTGGCATCCATGCAGGACCCAAACATCGAAGACCTCCTCAGCAGGAATGTTCAGGTCGCAATCTCGCTCTACTTCAAGGATGCCATAGATAAGATGAGCGCAGCAGGAATTCCCGTGGTGATAACATAGTATGCTGCAAGCAGCGGCAACTCAGGAATGCCCCAAACCGAAGAGGAGTTTTCAGAGCGGGTCAAGGATGAGATGATGCTGTACGGCAGGGTCATGGGCCCGGAGGCTCTGAAGAATGCGAGAGCGTGGTGCGACTATTTCGACAGCAAGGTCAGGTATGTAAAATCGAGGACTGAAGGCCTGGCTCCCGACCAGCGCCCGAAGGTGTTCTGGGGAAGGGGACCAGATCCTCAGACCACTCACTCCAGGAACTCCTATCCACAGTGGTATGTGGAGATAGCAGGAGGAGATTATGCTGCAAAAGATGTGACTGGAGAGGTCGCTCAAACCATCCCCATAGAGCAGATAATCGAGTGGAACCCGGACTTCATATTCCTCGGAAGAAATAATAACACTGGCGTGGTCGTTGACGATCCAAAGTGGAAGGACATTAAGGCTGTCCAGGAGGGAAATGTGTACCTGAGCCCTGCGGGCGTTGCCTGGTGGGACTGCTGCACAGAAGGATTGCTCTTCATGGAGTTTGTAGCCAAGACCATTCATCCGGAGCTGTTTTCGGATCTGGACATGACGGAAGAGGTTAAGGATTACTACTCAAGGTTCTTCCACTACGACCTGACTGATGAAGAGGCCAGCAGAATACTGAAGCATCTGCCGCCTGCTGACAGTTAGATGACAGTTGGATAACTGATAATGGGATTCACAGATCACGAATCCCTGGATTTTTTCATTTGGGCAATATCGATCTCTTTCAAGATAGTTTCCTATGACGGAGTTACGAGAATGAGCAATAAAATGAAAAAAGACAATAAACTGAAACTCATCGGCATCTATGCTGTCGCCGCAATTCTTATGCTTGCGACCGTTGTCATCGGAGATACGGAACAGCCACTGGCAAATGCAATTCCGACAGTACAAATAACTGACGTTGTCGGAAGGACTGTGGAGATACCGGCAAATGTAACATGTGTAGCATCTCTGGCAGGTCAGGGTTACGACAAATTCATAATCTTGAATCAGATCGACAAGGTTTCAGAGATGCACCCTGCTACCTGTCCCTGGGCATTCAAGGTAGCGCCTCAGCTCAAGGACATTCCAATTGTGGCATCGGAAAATGACCCAAATATCGAAGACCTTCTCAGCAGAAATGTGCAGGTCGTTTTTTCAATGTATTTCAGGAAAGGGGTTGATAAGATGACTGATGCCGGCATACCGGTGGTTGTTCCTCAGTTCGCTGCCGACAACGACAACTCCGGGCTGCCGCAAAACGAGTCGGAGTTTGAAGACCTGGTAAAGCAGGAGATGATGCTTTATGGCAGGGTCTTAGGCCCGGAAGCAGAGAAGAACGCAGATGATTGGTGCGAATACTTCGATCAGTTGGTGAAGCATGTGAAATCGAGAACTCAAGGCCTGAACTCCAGCCAGCGTCC
>DAONDW010000043.1:5541-9547 GCA_035402785.1 Methanothrix sp.
TACGACCTGACGGATGAGGAGGCAAACAGGATATTGAAGCATCTGCCACCTGCCAACTGATCTGATGATATGGACTGCCAAATCGATAACTATGAGACTCGTGCTCGATATCTCAGGTCATAAGAAATTTTATTAGAAATATATATTGAGGATATATATTGATAATATGCAAACTGAAGCACTGGTTTGGAATCTTTACAGTGGCTTAATTGGTTATGCCCCAAATGCTTAAATCTAATAGCCTGAAACATTGAATTCGATGGAACTGGAGCTGCTCAAAGATATAGTCGTGATATTCGTGCTGTCTGTGGCCGTGCTCTTCATATTTCACAAGCTGCGGGCTCCTACCATCGTAGGTTTTCTTCTCACAGGAATTCTTGCCGGTCCACATGGCCTCGGGCTTGTGGCTGCCTCGGAACGGGTTGATATCCTGTCAGAGATCGGAGTGGTCCTTCTTCTCTTCACAGTCGGAATCGAGGTCTCCCTTCGAGATCTGCTCAAGATTAAAAAGTACGTCCTTTTGGGCGGCTCGATGCAGGTTATCCTCAGCATTCTGGCAGTCGCAATCATTCTGATTCAATTGGGGCTATCCACCGGCGAGGCTATCCTTCTAGGCTTCCTGGTTTCATTGAGCAGCACTGCAATAGTGCTTCGAATCATCCAGAAGAAGGAGCAGTTCGATAGCCTCTATGGGAAAACGACGCTTGGAATTCTCATCTTTCAGGATATCGCAGTCGTGCTCATGATTCTTGCCCTGCCTCTGTTGCCCGGAGCTGTGCAGGCAGAATCCGATTCACCTTTGCAGATCCTGGCCAAAGCCCTCGCTTTGATCGCCTTCGTCATCATCTGCGCCAAGTGGCTTGTGCCAAAGGCACTTTATCAAATCGCCAGGACCGGTGACAGAGAGCTGTTTCTCCTCTCCATCGTGGCCATTTGCGCAAGCGTGGCCTGGATAAGCTCTCTGGCCGGTCTTTCGCTTGGCCTTGGCGCATTCCTTGCCGGGCTCATCATCTCGGAGTCGCCATACAGCCATCAGGCCTTCGGAAATATCATGCCTCTGAGAGACGCCTTCACGAGCTTTTTCTTCATCTCCATTGGAATGCTCCTTGACGTCAGCTATCTGATACAAAACCCTGTATTCATAGTCCTCGTGGCTATAGCTGCAATGCTCCTGAAAGCCTCTATCTCAGGATTTGTGGTGCTGATTCTTGGCCTGCCTCTGAGAATCAGCGTCCTGGTGGGTCTGGCTCTCTGTCAGATAGGCGAGTTCTCATTCATCCTCTCAAAGACTGGCTATGAAATGGGAATTCTCTCTGCGAACAACTATCAGCTATTCCTCGATGTTGCAGTGATAACAATGGGAGCCACGTCTGTGCTCATGTCCATCTCTCCAAATGTGGCAGACGGCCTGCTGAGGCTGCCCATTCCTGAGAGGCTCAAGAACAGGACCACGCCTTTAGCTTCCTCCGGGCCGTCTCCCTGGAAGGATCATTTGGTCATCATCGGCTACGGAGTCAACGGCAGAAATGTGGCGCTGTCTGCTCAGGCAGAGGGCATACCCTTCGTCATTGTGGAGATGGACCCGGAGATCGTGAAACGAGAGGACGAACGGGGCGAGCCCATAGTCTTCGGCGATGCCACTCAAGAGGCAGTCTTGCAGCATGTGGGCATAAAAAGCGCAAGAGTCGCTGCCATTGCGATATCAGATCCTGCAGCCACCAGAAGGATCACTGAACTTTCCAAGAGACTGAATCCAGGTCTTTTTCTCATCGTCAGAACCCGCTATTTGCAGGAGGTCAAGCCCCTTTTAAAGCTGGGAGCTGATGAGGTCATACCGGAGGAGTTCGAGACATCCATGGAGATATTCGCAAGGGTTCTGGAGAGATACGAGGTGCCGAGAGATAAGATCCAGCAGTTCGTTGACCGCATTCGTTCCGAAGGATATGAGATGTTTCGAAGCCTCTCACTCGAACCATACTGCAAGGCCAATTTGGATCTGCTGAACGATGAGATCCGTTCGATCAGGGTTGCCGCTGGATCGAAAGCTGACGGCAGGACAACTGAAGAGGCGGGTCTGGAGGAGCGGGGCATCAAATTGCTGGCCATGCACAGGGATCTGCAGACCACAGCCCATCCGAAGAGCAGCACTGTCCTGCAGGCGGATGATGTTGTTGTCCTGGTCGGACCTGGCGAAGAGATAGAGCGGACTGCAGGATGGTTTACAATGAATCAGGAATAGGGTTCACGCGTCAGGTTTATCCGCAATCATAACAAAATTGTCTGGCCAAGGGGATCATAACTGCACAAGAATTATCGTGTCATTCTATCGCTCTTTTTGATACTCCTCATTTACAGCCTTCTCTTCATGCTCCTGATGGCCAAGGAGGGCCAGTTGGAGAACGTGGACATGGTAAAAGCCGTCTACTGGGTTGTGGTGACCATGACCACTCTCGGCTACGGTGATATTGTCTTCAAGAGCGATATCGGATATCTATTCACAGTCATCGTCTCTCTTTCCGGAATCGCCCTTCTCTGGGCTGTTGTAGTGCCGCTGGGCATCACCCCAAAGCTTGAGCAAATGATCCGGGCGGCTCCCACTTCCGCTCCGGAGAAGATGACAGGCCACGTCATAATCTGCGGATACAATCCCATTGTGGAGACTCTCGTCGAGCGCTTTTCCCTTCTGAATATGCCCTTCTTGATCATCGAGCGCTCGGAAGCTACTGCCAGACGAATATATAAAAAATATCCGGTTCTCTGGGGAGACCCTTCATCTGCAGAGCTGCTTGGCCGGGCGAAAATCAAATCCGCCCGCCTCTTCATCGCCAACGAGAGCGACGAGCTGAATGCCGAGGTCATCCTCACTTTGCGGGAGATCTCTGATATTGAGATCATAGCTTTAGTGGATGACCTGACCAGATCCCGATTTCTCAGGTATGCAGGAGCCTCTCGCATCATCTCGCCAAAGACACTTCTAGGGACATTCATAGCCCAGATTGCCACGCCTCCAGTAAAAAATGTGTTTCCCGGAGCCATCCAGCTCTTTGGAGACCTTCTCCTGGTGGAATTGCCGGTATATCCTGGCTCAGAGCTTATGGGAGCAAAGCTCGATGATGAGAGGATCATGAACACGGGTGCAGCAATTGTGGGCATATGGGAAAAAGGGCTCTTCAATGCCTGCACTGATCCTGATGAGAGCATTCGCTCAAACTCGGTGCTGATGGCTGTGGGAAATATCGAACAGCTCACATCCATCAGGAATCTGGCAACGGGTTTCAGGAAGGAGGGGCCACAGATCATCCTCGGATATGGAGATGTGGGTCGCAGGGTGGCATCAGTTCTCTCAGACTGCGGCACCAAACCCATCATTCTGGACCGCCGCAATCTGACAGGCAATGGTTTTTCGCATATCGTTGGAGATGCCACGGCAGAGTCCGATCTCCTTCAGGCTGGAATCAAACAGGCAGAGGGAGTGATGATCATGCTGAACCTGGATTCAGATGCAGTCTATGCTACTCTTCTCGCCAAAAACCTCAATCCCAATGCATTTGTTGTGGTCAGGGCCAATCATCTGCAATCAGCCGAGAAGATCTACCGGGCCGGGGCAGACTATGTCGCCTCAGTTCCAATAGTGGCCAGCCATATGCTCGCCAGGATCATTCAGGGAGAAGAGGAGACGCTAGATCTGCTCTACGAAGACCTGGAGCTGAAAATTTTAAAGATCAGCAGGATCTCTCGCCTGGCTGGAAAAACATTAACAGAGCTGGATCTTCCCGGTAGATTCGGCTGCAGGGTGGTTGCCATGGAGAGAATGGGCCAGGCAGTCACCTCTCCGGACACAGGAACTGCTCTTGAGGCAGGAGATATTCTGGCATTGATAGGCAGTCCTGGCGGTATAGAGGCCTTTGGCAGGAGGTACAATCGAAGCCAGGATTGGCTGAGGCGGATCAGGAGATTCCTGAGATTACAATAGCTATTGGTGATCAAGCTCATTCTTCAGGTTCAC
>DAONDW010000044.1:0-9466 GCA_035402785.1 Methanothrix sp.
GTTATCATCTGCGCCATCTCCCTTGCAGTCAGATTCCAGTTGGTCTGGAACTGTGGATAGGAGAGGCCCCGCATATCCTGGGAGTTGTGCAAAATCATGGCAATCCTCTCAACTCCAAGCCCCAGGTTCATGACAGGATACGGAATGTCATACTGAGAGAGGGCTGTGGGCGAATAGATGCCAAAGGTTGCAACCTCCACCCATCCGGATTGATATTTGGTGGCTGAGCCAACCAGTCCAGGATGATAGGCATAAACCTCGATCTGAGTTCCTGGCGTGTAGTACTTGCTCCTCTTGTCGTCAGGCCTGAACTGAAACTTCTCAAAGCCAAACTGGCTCAAAAGGCCATCTGCCACAGCTTTGCCGTCCTCCACGCTCACATCCTCATCCATGATCACACAGCTTGCCGAATAGTAGCTCATCAGGCGCGCCGCATCTTCTGCCTGCTCTCTTCTGAAACAGCGGTCCACTGAAAAGAGCTGCACAGGCAGCTTTGCTCGGTGATGCAGATTTGATAGCGTCAAAAACCAGCCGGATGTCATGTGGCTTCTCAGAGTGCGAGTGGTGGCCTCGGCCTTCAGCTCCCGGAATTCCGGAAAGACCTTTTCGAGAACAACCGAAATGAGAGCATCGTGAGCCCCAAGGGCCTTGGATATCTCCTGAACCAGATCGTCGCCCTCCACTTTACCTTTCTTGTAGCCGTGCAAAATCTGGCGCAGGGCCTCAACCTCTTCTGCTGAAAGCTCGCGCCCCAAAAGGGCGTTGACCTGCGAGACCCTCTCATCAGACATTCCTATGTCGGGTCTTGGCAGCCCCGCCAGGTAAAAGCAGCGATCCAGGACAGCCAGCGCCTCTGAGCCGAACTGGCGGTAAACATCTGATGCATCGACCATCACCGGGTTCATGGCCTCGGAAAAGCCCAGGCGGATGTAGGCCTCTCGAAGCTTCTGAATGGTGTCGAATATGGGATGCACCTTGCCGAAAGAAAAGCTGTTTCTTGGATATCTCTCATTCAGGGAGGGCTTGCCTAGATACTCCCTTCCTTGCTGCCAGGCTTTATCGAAATCCACCTTGGCTGCTTCTTTGATCAGGCTGGGGTCAAACTTCATTTTTTTGCTCCTGAAATTCAATGATTCATAATTTGGATGCAGATTATTATAGACTGCTGAGTATTATGAGTCTCAAATTGGAATGGGTATTAATATTATTGATATTATTAATACTACTATCAACACCAATAATATTATTGATGTTATAGTTTACCAATTATTATGAAATTCACAACATTATAATTTACCGAGCATCATTCATCCATATTGAAATCGCACTCATCCGCTATGCTTCTGGAGATCTCGCAACGACTGCTGCATTCTTGCCAGCTCCAGCGCATTGGTGAGATCGCCTCTCGTCCTCTCCAGCATGCTCCTTGCCAGATCGCTTTTTCGCCTAAGTCCACGGGTGATGGCGTCAGGATAATCGAAGAGCATCAGCAGATGATAAATCTCCTCCATAACCTCCAGGAAATATTCGCCCTCTGTTGCACGCCCGGCCCGGATGAGGTCCAGTATGTAGCGCCGCAGCTCTCCAGTGACATCTCCCAGGCCAATCAGATAGTTGATGGTCTCGACACCAACGTCTGATGGAGCGAGAATCCGGCGAGCGGTTGTGATGGAATACACATTTCTCGCCTCTGCATATTCCTGCTCAGCAGCATCCACAAAGCCAGCATAACGCACGTCCTGGTGCTCCTTGAGTACGATATGAATTCTCTTCAGAGCCTGTCCTGCCTGCTCCATGTTCTTTTCGGCAGAGACAAGGTCATTTCGATGCACAGAGCGAATGGAAGCAGAACAGAACCTGATTGCCTCCCGGGAGAGACGAAAAGCCTCCTCGCGGGCGCGGTCCTTGGCATCAAATCCCGCCAGCATGCTTTGCGAAATACCTTCAAAGATGGATACCTGTACTCCCTCAGCATTCACTAGATGATCCCTCACCACTTGCTCTACGATCACTCATTCACTGCTCACTCTGCTGATCACTCACTGCTCGCTTGATGCTCACTGATTGTTCGATGTTCACTCGATATTCATCATCTTCTTCAGGCGATTGACAGATCTCTGCCCCTCTTCCAGGGAGCGGGACTCTGTGACTATGCGGCCACGATAATTCTTAAAGGCCTCAGCAACCTTTTTCCAGGGAACTGTCCCGTTTCCCACAGGCAGATGCTCATCCCTATCTCCGTGGTTGTCATGCACATGAGCATGAATGATCCTGTCCTTGATCTTCAGGAAGTCCTCAACATTTCCGTTGGTGTTGGCATGTCCCACATCGAAGATAAAGCCCACGTTCTCTCTGTCAACAGTCTCAATTATTCCCATGACCTCCTCTGGCCGGCGGCCCAAAATTGCAGGCATGTTCACCATGTTCTCGACAGCTATCCGCATGTCATGCTCTGCTGCATGATCGCAGATCTGCTGGATGCCGAGAATTGCCTGCGACCAGGCTGCATCAGGCATCTGCGCACCAAGCGGGGAGAAATGGCCTGGATGAAGCACAGCCAGACGCGCAAAGTCGCTTGAAAGATCCAGACAGCTCTTCATCTGCCGGACCGTCTCTTCCCAGATGGGCTGGTTGATCGATGCCAGATTGAGGTCAGAATAGGGAAGGTGAATTGTGATTACAAGGCCCGTGGTCTCGACTATCTGCCGCGCCTCTGCAAGATTCTCAGGCGTCAGCTTCTGCCGTCCCTCGTTTACGATCTCCCAGCCGCTGTAGCCCAGATCCTTGAGCTGATATGCCCAGTCAAATGGCCTGTCCACAAGCTTGCTTGATGAGAAGCTAAACATCTGCCGCCTCCGGAGAATTCCCCTTTAGCTCAGCAAGCTCAATCTCCTGAACAGGAATTCCGTTCTCTGTCTTTGGAGCCAGCCAGTCAATCACCCTCTCGCCTCCGGTGATCTTTACATGCAGAGAGCCAAGCGGCTCCTCGTCTGTCGGAAAGCTCACAAAGCCCATCAGCGCAGCCTGTTTGTTCAGAGAAAAGCAAATTTCATCTCCCACAAGACCGCGAAGCATCACAGACCTGGCAGTATCCAGAATCTTCTGCTGCCTGAGCAGCTCATGCAAAGTCCGGAGAGATTCAGGACCATCGTAGGCCTCAATTCTATCTGTTCTGATGTCCATGATCAGGAGTGGAAAGATCTTTTCGATGGCTGATACGACCCTGTCAACGCGCTCCGTGGGCATAACAGATGAGCAAATGGCAACCTCTATCGTTCTCATCGCCTCTGGATCTAAATATGGCTGGTTTTGAATCGAAGGATGGCTGCGATCCCGCCAAATGCCTTGTAAAGCTGAGTTCCTTCCTCGAACTCAGTGGAGATGATCTTGACATCAGCGCCGCCCTGTTCAGCGAGCTTGTACAGATCAGAGACTATGTCCTGCTCATCGACTATTGCCAGAGCACTGCCGCATTTTTGGCAGTTGCCCACAGGTGCCGAGGCGCTCGTGCGGGTCTGATAATCCGAAAAGTCGCAGCTTCGATTCGTGCATTCGATTTTGGCCCGCGTCTTTCTCAGGTCCTCGGAGAGAAGAAGAACCTCAACTGCTCCAAGCTCCAGGTTATGGCGGACTTCCTTCTCGCCGTAAGCTGCAAGTCCTTTGTCTGAGACCAGCTCCTTCATGAAGCGTCGCATGACCAGTTTGTCCTTGGTGATCTCCAGGTCCTGAAGTCTTTCCTGAGCTGAGTCCACAAGCTCATAGAGGCCCGACTCATCCGTGTAGGAGACATCGAGGGCGTCGAGCACCTTTCTCTGCAGCTCGTGATGCAAAAAGCCGCCCTCCATGAATTCCTCTTTGGTTGGGGATGGCCCTCCGATCAATATGCCCTGCAGGTCCTTGGGGTCTATTGGAAGGAATGCTTCGGTTGCAGACTCGCCAACTCGCTTATAAAAATCGTGAATTGCAATCAGACGAAGCTGCTGAAAACGGTGGCTCGACTGGCCGCCCTTCCTCTGCTTGCCAGGCACTGTGGATGTCAGATGCTTCAGGGCCTCGACGTATTTCCCTTTCAAGATGCCAATGGTTGCCTCGCGCCGATCTATGACTATCAGCCCAAAGGTTTTCTTGTCTGCCAGCATCTCCTCCAGAGGTGCCAGGAGAAATGAGGAGTCACAATGGTATCGATAGGTGACTATGGGGTCTGGAGGCTCCATGGCCACGCTGTACATCTCGGTTCGATTGGCTCCTGCATCCACTGCACCGATGAACAGGACGACACCGTTTGGAGGAGGTCTTGGTATGAGCTTGAGCCTGGACATGGCCGACTCCAGTGAGCCCTGCACAGAGAGCCTGGTGACACGGGACTTTATGTTGGCTGCCTGTCCGTATTCCTCACGAAGCTGGCTCATCACATCTGAGATCTGCTTATCGGGTGGAATGTAGAGAGATATGAGCTCCGTCCCTCTGCCGGTTTTTCCTCTAAGGCCATCGAGAAGACGCTTAAATTCATATTTTTCCTGTGCAGTAAACTCCATCAGCAATCTCCAAAAAAACACTCACGACCAAGATATAAAAGGCTTCTTCAAGGCGTATCGCCAAAAACATCAGGTCCCTTGAAGCGAAAGTGTTCCAAAACTATATAAAGATTTAAGTTATCTTATATTCTATGGATCAACTTGTAGTTCTACAGGAAATTCATTCTTCTTTATCCAACGGCAGAGATGGTCTACAGCAGATCGATAGTAGTACCATCAAAGGCTGCTGCCCAGAATTGATGGGAAAATTGCTGGAGGGCAGCCGAAACGGCAGAATCGATGAAGCAGTCTGTCGCGAACTTTCAGAGAAGCTACAGAATGTTTATGAGCTGAAACGCCTTGGCGATATCTGCCGAAGGGCGGGTTTGCATCCTCTGGCAACAACCACCTACAACCGCGCCCTGTCCATCTGTCAGGACCCTGTGCTGCGACCGGTTCTTCAGAACAACCTGGGCCAATCTCATGCGTCTCAGGGAGATCTGGCGAGAGCAGCCTTCTATTATCATAAGGCCGCTGAGGTTTTTCAGAGGGAAGGGGATCATGCAAGCCTCGCTCATGTGCTCGGCAACCTGGGATCGGCCTACAGGCAAAACATGGAATGGGATAAAGCTATAGAGCATTGCTATCGCAGCCTGAAGACCTTTGAAGAGGCTGGAGACCCCCGTGGGGTTGCCCAGATGTCAGCCAGCATTGGCAGGATCTATGCAGATCTGGGCGAAAGAGAGCTGGCTTCAAGGTATTTTGAAAAAAGCCTCGCGGACTTCAGGGAGCTTGGCGACCAGAAAAGCCTGGCATGGATACAGGACCGTCTGGGAAGAATTGCAGAAGAGAGGACGGAATGGGATCACGCCATCAACTGCTATCAATCCAGCATCTCCATCTTCGAAGAGAGAGGCGAATACGGCAATATGGGCGTCGTTTTATCCAATATGGGACGCACATTTCTGAAGATGAATGATCCATCATCTGCTCGCGAGCCTCTTGAGAGGGCAGTGTCGATAATCTCGCGGCAGGCCGGGGCCAATTATCTGAATGCCCTCTTCAGCCTGGCTAAAACCTACAATTCACTTGCGGAGATTCGCCTGCAAGAAGCTGAGATGCAGGAGGCCGAGACTCAAGAAGAGGTGATGCAAGAAGCGAAGGAACCAGAGGCCGGGATGCTAAAGGCACTGGCCTCGGAGGAAGAGGCCGATGATGGTTTTGAGAGCAGTTGCAGTGAGAAGCTTAAAGCCGAGGCAGCCAATCTGTTTTCCCAGGCTGCAGACCGCTATAAAGAGCTTTCAAAGATGATAACAGACGGAAAAAAGGAAATCCGAACGAGAGCTGCTCTGGCCAAAGGCCGCTCCTATCTGGCCAGGCTTGCAGGCCAGAACTCTGATCAGGATGCCTTTTTCCTGTTCGAAAAGGCCCAGGCTCTGCTCGATGAGTCCGCCTGCAATGCGAGCGATGAAAGAAAAGGCGAAATTCTTGGTCTGCAGAGGATTGTGTCTGGCATGAATGAGGCATATGGACTTGATGCTTCTATTGACGATATTGATGAGCAGATTTCAGTCCTTTGCAGTGCCGCAGAATCTCTTGTTGGAGGTGCTCATGATTGGGATCTGGAGATTTCAGGCGGCCATCTATCTCAGGCAATAGGGCAATTCAGGTCAGCAATTGAATTGAAGGGATCTGGAAGGGATTTCGGAGAGTTATTGCAGGCCTCACGGGCTTCTTTGCTTTCGGCAAGAGAGCATTTTGATGTCCTGGAAAATTCATGGGCAAAGGCATCATCCAGGAAGATTGCTCGCGCTGCGGAAATATTGGATGGCCTGAAATCGCAATCAAAGATGAGTGCAGGCTGGCAGAGCCCAGATGATGATGATGATGATGATGAAGAGCAAAGCAGTCAGAGTAAGATAAGTCAGAGTAAGATAGACTATGATCTTGAGAGAGCAGCGCTTGTGGCCATTGCCGGAGCTCTGATGACCTGCGCTCTTGGCAGAATTGAGGAGGGCAATGATCATTTGAGCTGGGACGAATCAGCCCGTCTCCAGTCTGCCCCTGAAGGGCAAAAACCGGTTGCTGCAGATGAGGCCGATGGTCTGCAGGCTCAGCCAGATCAGGGGTCAGCTACCGATGGGGCTTTCAAAGATGAGTCCCTCGCGGACGGGCCCGGAGAAAATGATACGACAGACACCAGGACCATAGAAAGCTTGCAGGAAGAAAGCGAGCTGATAGAAGACGGGCCAATAGAAGATGAGCCCGTCGAAGACAATCCCGCAGCCGAGAATTTCCTTGCAGATGAACCAGTGGCCTGCATCGATCAGCATTCCCACGAGACCTCTTCAGAAAATGGAAGGGCAAAATGCATGATCCTGGCAGACGGCAGCATTGAGGCCCCGTCAGCTTCTGTGATCCTCGAAGAACCACATGGAAATCCTGCAAAGACCGGGCAATCCGCGAAAGGCTGGATTCTGTCTGTCAATGCTGACGAGCACAGCAGAAGTCCAGAGCAGCAGCTTCAGTCGGACTTCAGCAGAGAGCCAATTGGGCAGCCATTTGAAAGCAGATCAGTAAAGCAGCCTGAGTCCGTCTGTGAAATGCTGCCTCCTCAGGAGATGAAGCCTCAAAGCCCGGAAAGTAATGCACTGGTTGGCGAAGAGCAGCCTGCGTGTGAAGATGGCGATCTACATGCGCAAAAAAAAGAGGATTTCAATGAGGCGTTCCTGGATGCTGGAGACGGCAGTTTTGAGCAGGGACAAAAGCCGCCAATAGATCATGTGGAGGATGCAGGCAGCCAGTTCCATGAAGCGCCTCCATCTCCGGAAATTGAGAGCGATTCAGGCGAATTGCCGCAAGTTCATCCCAAATTGATGCTGCTCCTCAAGGCCATGACAGCGCTTGTGGCAATCCTTCTGGCAATTGAGGTCATGCTATATTTGATATAGGCAATGCTGCATCCATCTCTTTTTGAGAAGAGAAATGAAGAAAAAGCAGCTTGAGATGATTCTGGAGAGGCTGGAGGGCTTTATCAAGCCTTCCTTTCAAAGAGAGCAGTATGCAACTCCTGCATCTGTGGCGGCGGAGATGCTTTTTTTGGCGGCCATGAGAGGTGATCTTGGAACCGTCTGCGATCTCGGATGCGGCACCGGGACACTTGCCATTGGAGCTGCACTGCTTGGAGCCAGGGCGATTGGCGTGGAGATTGATGGCGATGCACTGGCTACAGCCAGGAAAAACGCAGATCTCCTGGGCGCTGATGTGGATTTCATCAGGGCAGATGTGGGCCATCTGTCCCTTTCCGGCATCGATACAGTTATCATGAATCCGCCATTTGGGGCACAGAAGGCCAGCGCCGGGGATCGTGTCTTTCTCTCAAAGGCCATACAGATGGGAAAGACAGTCTACTCACTGCATAACAGGGGAAGCGAGGCATTCATCAGAAGCTACATCAAGCCCTGTGTGGTGCAGGAGGTCTATCGCATACCCTATCCACTGAAGAGAAGCTTCGAGTTTCACAGGCAGGATGTCAAAGTGATTGAGGTCGAACTATATCGAATAACATGCTGACGGCAGCTGGCATGCCTTTGATGAAACAGCATCCTGCCGCGAGCATGCCAGACTTCAGGATGGTTGCGGTGCCCGGGCATAGAATTCCTGCTTTTCAATTGCAGGATAAATCGTGCCCAGCCCGGATTGCTTCCACTCTGCGGCATAGCTATATATGACTCCAGATCTATCAACATGTTATCTGGATTGCTGCCAGCAGTTGAAAAGACACAAGCAGCGCGCACGAAACCACAAAAAAATTGGCATGGGATCACATATCGTCGGTTGAAAGGCCGCAGATGCTCATGGATTTATTCGTGGGAGTGGTCACATACTAATAGTTCTAGATGTTTGATGTGATTCATAGAGGAGTTTTGATGGAAGGAAGCTTTGTGCTCCCTGGAGATGTGGTGGGATCAACTGAAGAGTTCGTTCCCGGTGAATGCACCTACGCCAGAGGAGGAAAGATTTTTGCATCTACTACGGGCCTGGTCAAGATCGATTCCAAGACCAGATCCGCGAGCGTCATACCCAAGACCAATGCACCGGTAAAGCTCTCGCAGGGCGATATTGTGGTTGGAGAGGTGATAGATCTAAAAGACAGCCTGGTCATAGTCTCACTGGCCTTTAAAAAAGGGCACGAGGACCGGCCCATCTCTGACGAGGAGGCAACCATTCACATATCCAATGTAAGGAATTCTTATGTCAAGGATCTGCGGCACCTGTTCTCTCTGCGCGACATTCTCAAGGCCAAGATCGTTGATGACAGGCAGATGAGGCTTTCTACGGGCGATGAGGATCTCGGTGTCATCAAGGCCTATTGCAATCGCTGTCTTACCGGCCTCGTGAAGAAGGACAACAAGCTCGTGTGCCCCAATTGCGCAAATACCGAGACCAGAAAGATGAGTTCAGCTTACGGATTGGGTGTTGTTTGATGAATTTGAAGATCATTAAGAAGACCGAGGATCAGGCGATCGTTGAGTTCATTGGAGAAGGGCATACAATCCTGAATCTCCTGAGAACGGAGCTATTGGCTGACGAGAGAGTTTTGATGGCCACATACGATACAAAATTTCCCATCATGGACAATCCCGTATTCCGGCTGACCACCAGAGATGCAGATCCCATTGCAGTCTTAAGGGAGGCTGCCAGGCGCATCATCATCCAGTGCGAAGAGTTCTCAGAGAAGTACGCAAAGGCAGTGAGCTAGAGCCAAAAATCATCGAATCCAAAGATCATCGAGCCAAATGACTGGTTCGCCGATCTGGAACATGATATCTGAGATGTCGATTCAGAAGAAGGCCAATGCCATGAAGGGCAGAATATGAGGTGAGACATCTCATGATTGAAATCGATGGATCATTCGGGGAAGGCGGCGGCCAGATCGTGAGGACGGCGGT
>DAONDW010000045.1:0-1475 GCA_035402785.1 Methanothrix sp.
GACTGGCAGGCTGAAAGCCAGTGGAGCTGGACTGCAACTCAGCCAGGAACCAGTGAAATAGCTGTTCAGGTCAGAGACGACCATCATGACAGTGCAGAGGGCGAAGGCAGCAATTTGAGTCGCGAATTCACAATAGTCGCGCCTCAGCCAGAGGTCAAGCCGGAAGTAGAACAGCCCATCGTGACTGGAAATGAAGTGACTGAGAATGAAACTGTGCCTGAGGAGAATGCAACAGCTCCCGTTGTCGAGAATGTGACTGTGGTAGAGCCAGTCAATGAGACAGGAGCTGAGACCCCGTCACCTGAGACGGTCGAGCCGCCTCTGGCAGAAAACATAACCACGCCAATTGTGGCAGAAAACGTGACCGTTGAAGCTCCAGTCAATGAGACAGGAGCTGAGACCCCGTCACCTGAGACGGTCGAGCCGCCTCTGGCAGAAAACATAACCACACCAATTGTAGCAGAAAATGAGACCGTCGTCCAGCCTGCCAATGAAACCGAGGCAGCCAAGCCCGCACCCGTTGCAGTGAACCAGACCCCGGTTTTGAATTCGCTGACTTCAGATGTGGCCAGCCCCCAGGTACCGGGCACTACTATCACCTGGACTGCTGACGCGACCGACGCCGACTCGGATCCTCTGCTATTCCGCTTCATGTACAGCGGTCCTGCAACAGGCAATGCCTGGCAGACAGCCGCCGACTGGAGCGAGTCCAATGTCTGGACTTGGAAGACTACCACTGCGGATACAGGCGAGAGCCAAATCAAAGTCCAGATCAGAGACGGAAAGCACGCAGCAGAAGATGGATTTGACAGCGAAGCTGCTGCATTCTTTACCATCAAAGAGCCGGTCATGAATATTTCCGGCAGGGCCTTTGATGATCAAAACACAAACGGAGCCGTTGATTCAGGAGAAAATGGACTCTCTGGCTGGACTGTAAACCTCAAGAAGCCCGATGGAAGCGAGGTCTCAGCTCTCACGAGCGAGGATGGCTCCTATCGCTTCGAGCAACTGGCAGCAGGAAGCTACACAGTTGGCATTGTAGCGCCTTCAGGCTGGAAGGCAATCTCTCCGGAAAGCGGCTCATTGAACGTCGATCTATCTGGATCTGACGCTTCAGACAGAAATTTTGCCATGTTGCTGTCATCCTTCCGCATTTCTGGAATGAAGTACAACGATCTCGACGGCAATGGTGCAAATGACGGTGAGCCTGGCATGGAGGGCTGGACCATTCAGCTATCCAGGGATGGCAGCGTTATCAAGAGCGCCACCACAGCAAAGGACGGCTCATACCAGTTCGAGAACCTCGACCCCGGCACCTACACACTGTCTGAGGTCGATCAGCCCGGCTGGCAGAGAACAGCTCCATCTGAGGCAACCTATTCAGTTACGCTCTCAGATGCCGATGTATCGGGCCAGGACTTCGGAAATCACGGCTCATGGAGCATATCCGGAAGCAGCTACTACGACCAGAACGG
>DAONDW010000045.1:1575-9350 GCA_035402785.1 Methanothrix sp.
TTCGGAAACCGGGGCAGCTTCACCATATCAGGTGTCAAATTCTACGATGCCAATGAAAATGGCGTCCAGGACTCGGATGAGCCCTCAATCCCCGGTCAGCCGGTGACACTTGTCAAAGATGGTGTCGAAATCGCAAATATCACCTCTGCCGATGACGGATCATATAGCTTTGCAAACCTCGCTCCAGGAACCTACGAGGTTGACGATCCAATAGTGGTGAGCATCACGACAAGCTCTGTGGTCGTGGCACCCATTTCAGTGCTCGGAAAGTCTACGATCTCAGGTGTGAATTTCAATGATCTCAATGGAAACGGGCTAAAAGATACCGGCGAGCCGGGAATTGCCAACTGGCAGATGGTTCTGACATATGTTGGACCTCTGGGAGGCCCGGTGCATGATATCGTCCTGGCCAAGACCAAGACAGATGCATCCGGTGCCTACAGCTTCAAGAACCTCTTCCCAGGAGTCTACGAGATCAGCGAGCTGTCTCAGCAGGGCTGGGTTCTGAAAACTGATGAAAAGGTCCAGGTCTCAGTTCCGGGCAGCAAGAGCAATGTGAACTTCGGCAACAAGCTCGAATCAGCTCCAGGAAAGTGCTCCGTATGGGGTGTCAAATACAACGACCTAGACGGTGACGGCGTAAACGATGGTGAGCCCGGCCTCTCAGGCTGGACTATCAAGATCAAGAACCTGGCAACGAACGCTGAGCAGACTGCGACCACCAATGCCAACGGCTGGTACAGCTTCCTCAACCTGGACCCAGGAAACTATCAGGTCAGCGAGACTTCAAAGAGCGGCTGGACTGCAACCTCTCCGACAGGCGGGGTATCTGCACCCTTTGCGCTTGTCGCAGGCGACAACAAGCAGATGGACTTTGGCAACAAGAACAATAACCTTCCGCCTTCTGGCCTTGTTCTGACAGCAAGCCCTGCCAGTCCTCAGAGAGCAGGCAAGATCATAAAGCTGAAGGCCACAGCCACAGACTCAGAGAACGATCCTTTGCAGTACAGGTTCCTGGTGAGAGGCCCCTCAAGTAACCAGGTCCGGGAGGACACTGGCTACAGTTCAAATAATGCCTGGAGCTGGAACACTGCCGGATATGTGGCAGGAGACTATCAGATAGAAGCCTGGGTCATAGACGGCAAGCATTCCGATGCCAATGGCTTTGATGCAAAGAAGTCTGCAGCCTATAAGTTGACTGTAGCCAACCTGCCTCCGAGGATCGATGTCATGTACGCAGATCGTCCGGCGCCGCAGTATGCAGGAAGCTGGGTCAAATGGACTGCAGTGGCAACAGATCCTGAGGGCGACTCTCTCAGATACAAATTCTATCTGCGCGGGCCGTCCACCAACGGATTCTGGATTGACCAGACCGGCTGGACAAAGAACAATCGCTGGATATGGAGGACCAATACACTCGATGTCGGCTACAGCGAAGTGCTTGTGGCAGTCAGAGATGGCAGCCATGCCGGTCCTGGCGGATCCGATGACTATCAGATCGCCGGTTATTCCGTCATCAACCTCAATCTGCCTCCAATCATCCTCGGCCTTGCCAGCAGTGTGAATAGCCCGCAGCCTGTGGGAGCAACTGTCTGGTGGAATGCATATGCCTCAGATCCTGAAGGAGACACAATGTTCTTCAGATACTGGGTGAAAGGGCCTGCGACCAATGGGCGCTGGGCGCTTGCCAGGGACTGGTCCACAGATCCAACCTGGTTCTGGATGACCTCGGTTGCAGACGCCGGAACCAGCCAGATTCAGGTTCAGGTCAGAGACGGCATGCATTCCAGTCCCGGAGGATACGACGATGATGCAGGGGCGCTGTTTACAGTTCAGCTTCCAAATCAGCCACCCACGCTCATCTCCCTGAAGCCCGACCTTACCAGCAGCCAGACAGCCGGAAAGATCATCAAGTGGACGGCAATAGCCACGGATCCGGATCGTGAGCCGGTTTACTACAAATTCTGGCTGAAGGGTCCATCGACCGGAAACGCATGGAAGGCAGTTCAGGACTGGTCCACCAGGAATCAGTGGACCTGGACCAGCTCCGGATATGATGGCGGTGCCTATACTGTCTATGTCTATGCCAGGGATGGACGGCATAACCCCGATACGGGCTTCGATAGCGCTCTTGGTGCGCCCTATCTGCTAGCAGCAAACCCTGCGCCAACCCTCACGTCGCTCACACCAGACAAGAAGAGCCCGCAGGTAGCAGGAAAGGCCGTGAAGTGGACTGCCAAAGCCACAGACGGCAACAGGGATCCTGTGCTCTATCGCTTCTGGCTGAAGGGCCCGTCCACAGGCAATGCCTGGATGGTTGTGCAGGACTGGTCTGTCAGCAATCAATGGACCTGGACCAGCTCCGGCTATGACAGCGGCGCATATTCGGTTTATGTCTACGTTCGAGATGGGGCGCATAGCCCTGCCACTGGCTACGACAGTGCAATGGGTGCGCAGTACCAGTTGACTGTCAATGATCCGCCCGTGCTCTCAGCTCTATCACCGGATAAGGCCAGCCCGCAAACTGCAGGAACCACTGTAAAATGGACTGCAATTGCGACTGACGCACAGAGAGATCCGATATACTATCAGTTCTGGCTGAAGGGCCCATCGACAGCAAACGCCTGGAAGGTTGTGCAGGACTGGTCTTCCAAGAACCA
Organism: Methanothrix sp.; assembly: GCA_035402785.1. Taxonomy (GTDB): domain Archaea; phylum Halobacteriota; class Methanosarcinia; order Methanotrichales; family Methanotrichaceae; genus Methanothrix. The sequence goes on from DAONDW010000045.1 coordinate 4,236, forward strand.
GTGGACGATGAAGGGCATATCCTCAGCAGCCGGAAGCTATAGGGTCTTCGTCTACGTCAGGGATGCATTGCATGCCCCGGCCACCGCCTATGATAGCGCAGTGGGCCAGGACTATCAGCTCTTGAGTGCAGTGGCTGCCAAGAAAGTGGTCGTAATTGGCGGGAGGGTGTAAGAAGAGCTATTCCGGCATCATTTATTTTCTGGTACAGATTCCAGGAAAAGCAATAGAGGTGGCTCGCATGCCATCTCATCCATTTTCTCAATTATTTCAGGATCATGGCAATATTTATAGGATCAGGGTGCCATTATTTTAGGCATGAGACTGATAGCTTTGTTTCTGATGCTCTCCGTTTTCTGGGGAAGCTGTGGGCCAGGAGCTGCACAGGATACATCTGGCACTGCCGGTGAAGCAAGTGCAGCATCCAGCTCTGACTGGCTTGGCGTCGGACCCATTTACAGCCTTGGAAGCCTTTTTTGGCCAGGATATCCCTATTATGCATATTATAATCCAAGTTATCTTCATCCCTGGCCTTATGTCCAGCCTTTCTATTATTATCCGCCTTCATATCTCGGCGTCTACCCTGAGTATCCATGGTGGGTCGGCAGCCATAAGGACCTTGACCGGACCTTGGCCATTGCAAGGACCGGCTCCTCGATGAAGGTTTATGCGAACGGCATCTGGCAGGCGCCATGAATGCAAACCCTGAATACAGAACATGAATGCTGACTGTGAACGCAGAAAGTGAATGCAGATAGGTTTAAATCCAACGGATGTCAGGGGAGAAAGATTATGATGAGATACATAATTACGATGGCAATGCTCCTTATGCTGTCTGCAACAGGCATGGCAACGATGTGGACCTACGATGACCCCATGTTCTTCCAGCTTGGCACTACAACGCCTTCTGTCTCCACCCAGCCGGCTGATATTTCCATTCTGGAGATTTTGGACTCTCCCTATTTCCCGCTCCTTGGACAGAGCTTCTACTCCAATGCAATTCCAGTCAAGCTGGCCAACAGCACCAACACAGTTCAGATCGGAAGCAAGGGCTCTTCGCTCTCCATTGCACCCGTCACCTTTGGCGGACACCTGGAGGATAACCTGAAATACGCACAGAGCAAGTCCTCATTGAAAATCGGCGCACAGGGCTCCTGGGACACTATGAGCACTCCAGGACTGCTGTAGAAAGATAGTGCAATTGACAATTGATATCAATATTTTTTTACATTGATTTTATAATATTATATCTAATCTGTAAAATATAATACTAATATTGCTATTATTTTTTCACCGGAAACTATAAATATCTATAACGATTATATAGATAGTTTGCCGCATTGTGCAAATGATTGGGTGGCGGGAGTGTCGTGGGCTAAAACGCGTCTGTGTTGAAGCTCCGGTGATACTGGGGCGGCCAGACCTGTTTCTCTGCTTGAATGCAGAATTAGTTGGCCCTAAAAGCTGATCGGTTGGGGCCATCAGGCAGCAGAAGCAGATGGCGCATGCCTTCGTGGCATTGCATTAAGACGCGAGCCTGTGAGGCTGAAGCCTGCAGGAAAAGAGTTGCGCGCTGTAACTGGCGCAGCAATCTGCAAGGCGTTCTCACGCCAATACACGACCGGGAGCACTATGCGGAACAGGTCGAAGGCGAGAGTCAGGCGAGCAGACCCCGTAAAACGGGCTCCAGTGATCTGGGCGCTGTGCAAGCTACCGGCGCTGCTGCCTCCTTTCCACCAGGCCTGAAAGCCGAGCTATGGGCGGGGTCAGGCCATCTACCTTGGTGGACGGCTCCTATTGCAGGGACGCTGTGGATTCGGCGTTGACCCGCCTGCAACTCGTCAATTTTTAAACAAATCTTAATTTTTTATTAATCATAATGTTTTAGTAATTATAATTTTGCGCTATTATGTTTAACGTGATTATAAAATTCAAAAAAATTCCAGGATTCCGGGAGTGCTGCTATTTCGCTCCTAACCAACATGGGAGGGCGGGCAAAGTCGATGATGAAAGCATTTAGGAGGAAACATTTATCTAGTCGACTTTTGCCCAACATCACTTCGTCATTCAACGATATAAAGCTTTGGTACAGGCACTGTGATTTCGTCAAAAAGAGAGGCGTTTGTGGCGGAGCGCGGCTTCAGGTAATCCTCGCCACAGCCGCCACCTCATCTCCGGGCTTGACGTTCATGATGCGCACACCCTGTGTTGACCGTCCCTGCACCCGGATTTCGCTAGCCGGAATTCTTATGACCACTCCGTCCTTTGTTGTGACAAGAAGCTCGTCGTCATCCGAGACAGTGGTGGTGCAGCAGACATAGCCCTTTTTGGCATCGATGTTTTTCACGCCTTTGCCGCCCCGATTCTGTTTTGGATATTCATCCAGCTCCGTCCTCTTGCCATAGCCCTGATTCGTGATGGTGAGTAGCGTCCAGCTCAGGCCTGCACGGATCACATCCATGCTTATCAGTTCGTCTCCCATGTTCAGGCTGATGGCTTTAACCCCCATGCTGCCGCGATTTGAGGCGCGCACACCATCCTCCTGGAAGCGTATGGCTTTGCCGAACTTGGTCGCAACCAAAATCTCCTTGTTTCCGTCTGTAAGCTTCGCTGAGACCAGGCTGTCTCCCTTGAGATTGACTGCCTTGATGCCTCCCTTCCTGGGATTTGCAAAGGCCTGAAGTGGCATTCGCACTATGCTGCCGCTCCTTGTTACGAGTATTATGAATCCAGAGTCAAAGCTCTTGACTGGAATGGCACCGGTGATCTTCTCATCAGGCTCAAGCTGCAGAAGGTTGACTATGGACTTGCCCCTCGTGGCCCTTCCGAGAGATGGAACCTCATAGACCTTGAGCCAGTGGGCTTTGCCCTTGTCTGTGAAGAAGAGCAGATAATCCTTGGTCGAGGCAGTGAATACGTCTGTTACAAATTCCTCGCTCTTGGTCTCTGCGCCGATGACGCCGCGTCCTCCGCGCCTCTGCATACGGTAGGCGCTCAGGGGCTGGCGTTTGATGTAGCCAGATGAGGTGATGGTCACTGCCACCTCTTCCTCCTGGATCAGGTCCTCCTGCCTTACCTCTCCATCTGCCTCTATGATCTGAGTGCGGCGTTCATCGCCATAATCCCTGATGAGCTCCATCAGCTCTTTTTTGATGATGGACAGTATCTCCAGGTTGCTTGAGAGGATCTTTTTCAATTTGGCTATGAGTATATCAAGCTCAGCCGCCTCGGCTACGATCTTCTCCTGTTCGAGGCCTGTCAACCTCTGCAGCCTCATGTCCAGGATGGCCTTGGACTGCTCCTCGCTGAGTGAAAACGCCTGCATCAGCGCGTCCCTTGCCTCATTTGGCGAGGCGGCGGCTTTTATTATTCTTATGACCTCGTCTATGTTATGCAGAGCAATTAGCAGGCCTGCCAGAATGTGAGCCCTCTTCTCAGCAGCATCAAGCTCAAACCTGGTGCGCCTTTCTATGACCAGCGAGCGGTAGTGGATGTACTGCTCAAGCGTCTCCATGAGAGATACGGTCTTGGGAAGTCCATCCACCAGGACCATGTTGTTGATGCCAAAGCTGGTCTGCAAAGCTGTGTGCTTGTGCAATTGATTCAATACAACATGGGCATTGAATCCGCTTTTAACCTCCACCACCAGACGAATGCCGTCTTTGTCGGACTCATCCCGCAGATCTGAAATGCCCTCCAGACGGCCTCCTTTGACCATCTCAGCCATGTCCTCGATCAGCTTGGCCTTATTGACCTGGTAAGGCAGTTCGGAAAATATGATCTTGGTGCTCCTGGTGCCTTCCTCGATCTCGGACTTTGCCTGGAGCATAATGCTGCCGCGCCCTGTCTGGTAGGCTGCCTCAATTCCAGTCCTTCCAACTATGTAGGCACCTGTGGGAAAATCAGGTCCCGGAAGAAAGCGCATGAGGTCCGGGAGAGTGGCATCGGGATTATCTATGAGATGAATGATGGCATTCGAAAGCTCGGTCAGGTTGTGGGGCGGAATGTTTGTGGCCATGCCAACGGCAATTCCTGTGGAGCCATTGAGCAGGAGATTTGGAAGCTTCGCAGGAAGCACAACCGGCTCTTTAAGCGTGCCGTCATAGTTCGGCACGAAGTCCACAGTATTCTTTTCGATGTCAGCCAGCATCTCCTCTGCGATCTTGGAGAGCCGGGCCTCGGTGTAACGCATGGCTGCAGCCGGATCCCCATCAATTGATCCGAAGTTGCCCTGGCCATCGATCAAAGGATAGCGCATGGAAAATGTCTGAGCCATGCGCACTATGGTATCATAGATGGCCTGATCTCCATGGGGATGGTATTTGCCCATGACGTCACCCACGACGCGTGCCGACTTCTTGTAGGGCTGATCGTGAGTCATGCCCTGCTCATACATGGCATAGAGTATGCGCCGGTGTACTGGCTTGAGGCCGTCTCTCACATCCGGCAAAGCCCTTCCTACGATCACGCTCATGGCATAATCGATGTAAGAGGATTTCATCTCCTCGGTGATATTAACCTGTACTTCTGTCAAAGCCGCCTCAAATATCAAATATCAAGATTCTTCACAAACTTTGCATTCGTTTCTATGAAGTTCCTTCTCGGCTCCACCTGATCTCCCATGAGTATGTTGAATATGCGATCAGCTTCAACTGCGTCATCGAGAGTCACCTTGAGCATCGTCCTCTTCTCCGGGTTCATGGTGGTCTCCCAAAGCTGATCAGGATTCATCTCTCCAAGGCCCTTGTACCTCTGGATGCTCGGCTTGGCAGTGGACCTGACCAGCAGGTTGAGCTGATCGTCGGAGTAGGCATAGTTTATCTGTTTTCCCCTTTTGACCATATACAGGGGCGGCTGGGCTATGAAGACATAGCCTGCATCGATGAGCGGCTTCATGTAGCGATAGATGAATGTGAGAAGAAGCGTCCGAATGTGCGAGCCGTCCACATCTGCATCGGTCATGATCACTATCTTGTGATATCTCGCCTTGGATATATCGAAATCGTCGCCTATGCCTGTTCCAAAGGCCACAATCATGTTTCGGATCTCGGCGTTCTTAAGGATCTTGTCAAGCCTCGCTCTCTCCACATTGAGGATCTTGCCGCGCAGAGGCAAAA
>DAONDW010000046.1:0-1366 GCA_035402785.1 Methanothrix sp.
GAAAAGAATACATCCACATCGTAGTCTATGTTCTCGCATATCCAGCGAAATATGGCCCTGGCCTTCTCCCTATCGTTTTTTGCCGGCTTTATCAGATAGGCAGCAAGGCTCTCTATCGATTCCTCAGCCGAGGCAGGCGCCTCCAATGCATGACGATCAATTTCCTCATAGCTGTAATCTTGCGCTGCTGCAAAATCATTGGGCACAACATCGATGAGCTTGGACTCATTCCTCGTGTACGTTTGGCTTTCTCCATTCAAATCCGTATCTGCCAGCACAGCAAAAGGCTGCAAAGCCAATATGAGAATGAGGGGAAAAATAGGAATAGCTCTCATGACCAATATCCACAATTGTCTCGTTTATCTCTGTTTCCTACAGCACTATCTCCATCATATCGTGCCCCAGAGGCCATGTCTTGAGTGCTATCTCATGTGGCGGATAAAGATGGCTCAGGTGAGTCAGCAGAAGCCTCTTTGCGCCCAGCCTCTCTCCCAGTATCATGGCCTCATCAGCAGTCATGTGCTTGCTGATTGTATAGCCGGGAGGCGTTATCGCATCTGCTAGCATCAAGTCTGCTCCCTTCATCAACTCCAGGCTCTTTTCGGGAATATCCAACTTAGTGTCGCTGGTGATCACAACCACTTTGCTGCCATCGTTGATCCTCACTCCGACAGTCTCAAGTGGCGGATGGTTCACTGGAAAGAGAGTAAATTCCATTCCCGCGATATCAAATGGCTCATAGGCCACTACGTCGTGGCGCACCGGTGCCAGGAAATAGAGATAGTTGAGTATGTAGTCCATTGTCTTTTTAAGTGCATAGACATCCACATGGCTCTGCACTCTATGGAAATCTCCAAAGCCTGCATAATGATCATAATGAGCATGCGTCCAAACCACGCCGTCAATGCCTGAGACATCCCTCTTGAGAAGCTGCCAGCGCAGATCAGGGCTTGTGTCCACCAGCACCCGTCCATCCTCCTCATCAGATTCAATCAGAATGGAAAACCTCATCCTTCGGCTGCGCCCTCCACGCAGTGCATCCATGCAGGCCGGACATTTGCATCCGATCTTTGGAGTGCCTATGGCGTCTCCAGTACCAAGAAGCGTGATCTTCATCCAGTCCTCTCTTTTTTATGCCTTAAATTGTACTTCAAATTGCGCTCCAAATTAATGCTCCAATTTGTGCTCTGAATTCTGCTTAAGCTGTGCTTTTGCTTTAGGGCCAACAAATCCTTCATGCAGCCATGCTTCGCTTGTAGTCTGAGATCCTGCGTCCGAACTCCGCTATGGATTTCTCCAGATCATCCTGGCCGAGATGCCTTCTGTCCTCCAAGAGCGCATTGAGCACAGCCTCCCTGATCACCAG
>DAONDW010000046.1:1466-7089 GCA_035402785.1 Methanothrix sp.
AGCCTCTTTGCCAGCTCAAATACCTTGTCTATGTTCTTGGAGGTCTCGCCCAGGTACTGGCTGGTGATCATTGAGAGCCGCACCTCCACAATCGGAAGCGAAAACCACTTGGATAAAGCCCGCGCTGTGGAGGTCTTGCCGGTTCCTGGTGGCCCGACGAAAAGCAGCTTGCCTATCTCATAAAGGCCAATCTCGCGCAGATATTGCCGGTTTTTGAGAGCCTTGCCCATCTTCTCAATCTCAGCAAGCTGCTCATCATTCAGGACGAGGCCTGCGATATTGTCTCTGACATCCTCCGGGGCCTTGATATAAGCAAGCTTGAGGATATCTTCAGCTTCCTTCGCATCCCTGCATAGTTCTTTGATGCGGGCGTCGATCCATTCCCTGTCGGCTGAAAGCGGCTTGTTGGCCTTCTTTGCCTCAGCATAGCTAATATTCAGTGAGTCATAATTCTCAAAAAAGCATGCGAGAGTCGGATTCGATCTGATCCTGTCCAGATCCTTCTGGTTGGCCATCCATTTGGCTGCCACATCGAATACCGTGAGCCGGAGCTGGGATCCAAACTCCTCAAAGGCGACAAATGTGAGGTCTTTTATAATTGCTTTGACATTATCAAGACCATAGATCTTCTCCGCATCGGCTGCAGTTACGTATATCGGCCTTTTTACGCTCTTGGTCTCGACATCGAAGTAATGTTTTCGAATACTTGGTGGCAGGTCATCCTCAGTCAAATTCTCATTTCGGTTGTAGATATCTGCAGTCAGCAGCAATTCCGCAACATCGATAGCACCATTTTTATCCAAGTCACTGTCTCTGCCCATCTATAAAGCTCCATGGAACTGAACTAAGGTAATGGCCTATAAAAAGAGATAAAGCTTTCCATTCGTTTGCTGTGTACCAAATTTTACTATATATTTATTATAATATGAATGTGATTAATCATGATGACCTCTGATTTTGTCATATGCATGAGTTAAATACGGCATCTATAAGACCACATGCTTTTAAAAATCAGGGGCATATAGAAGTCCTCATGCGGTCAAACTATTTATGCATTTGACCGACACAACAGATGAACTCCGGTATGATTGACAAGACTCATTCAACGCCCTGCGCCGTGAGACGGAAATCAGCCATTGCACCTTCCGGTGCACAACGGTGCTTCATAATCCTGGCAGAGCGCAGGCCTTCACCTTTCTTCTCCAAAAAGAGGATAACTTTGCACATATGCTCAAGCCCGGTTCCGCCAATTGGCCGCAGCTCGTTTTTTTCGATATCGATATAGACCTGATTGGTTATTACTACCGGGATTCTGTGCCGCCTTGCATTCTCCTGAAGCTCAGCCAACTGGGCGTTGAGCGCCCGGCGAAAAGGTCGGTTATCCTCAGCCTCCAGAAGCACCCGATAAAGCGAGGTGGCTGAATCGAGGATGATCAGACCCAGATCCCTTCCAGCGATCTTTGAGGATTCGCGAACAGCTATGGCCTGCTGCTCAAGGCTCATGGGCTCAAAGATCATTATCTTCTTGGCCATATCCTCAGCACTGGGACCCGCGATCTGCCTGAACCTCTCAGCAGAAAAGCCCTCCGTATCTATGAAAATGACTCTCTGCCCACGGGAGACGGCCTGAACTGCAAGCTGCAGGACTATGTTGCTTTTTCCTGTGCCTGACTCCCCGTAAAGCTCGGTGATTATCCCTGACTCAAATCCCCCGCCCAGCAGAAGATCAAGGCTCTTGCAGCCAGATGGCAGGCGTTCAAGCATGAACGGTCACAACGATTTCATTCGAGAGCATCAATGAATCCCTATTCTCACCTGAATGGATGGTCATCTCCAGGCCATCACTTATGTGTGAAGCTGTCGATTCTCTCCATGAGCCTGTCCATGGCATCCCTCTCCCTCGGGCCTCCGCAGCGGTTGATGATCCTCTGCATCTTCATCAGCTCGTCGAAATAGGAATCAGCTCTCAGAGCAAGATAGCGTGTGGCAGCAACTGCAGCCTCAATTACCAGGTTTGCTCCGCGATTGCAGGCTCTGAAGTCTTTCCTCAAGACCTCGCCCTTGATAAGCTCGACCTTTGCTATGATTATGTCTGTGGCAAATGCCTCGCACTTAAATAGCCCCCAGGCTTCAGCGTCCTTTAAAATTGGCAGCTCCTCTTTGCGGTCGAAGTACTCTGCAGGCAGGTCCTCCAAAGCCGTCTCGGCGAAGACCCATGCATCATGAGTGATATTGGCCACGAACCATCCTCTTGTCAGAACATTCTCATAGGTATGGGTTCCCAAAAAAAGACGCACATATAGACTGTCTCCATCCCTTATGATGCCAAGAGGCGCGGCATTGATCCTGCCTTTCACCTCAGTAGTCGCAATTACCTCGTTTATGCCGTCCAGGATACCCAGATCATCCAAAGCCTCGTTTCCATAGAGCATTATCAAAACCTCAAACCCATCAGAAGGGAGATAAATAAAGATGCCGCAATCAGATCCGCAGTGGATCCGGGATTGATGTCCCTCTCCAGGAGATCTCTGTCAAGCACGCGAGCCCTATCGAGTGTGCAATCCATCAGGGCTTCTCCTGCGAGCCTGGAGACCTCTTCGGATGCATCTCTTCCGAATTTGGCCGAGATCAGGCTATCAGGAACCTCCGCCAGAGCTTCGAGAAATGTCCTTACGATGCCATCGTTGTATCCCCACCGGTCGATCTGCTCTGCCAGCCTCAAAGCCAGCCGAAATGTGCGCTCGTAGCCTGTGGACCACTCGCGAGCGATCAGGTCATGTCCGGCTGACAGCCTCATCAGCTCCATTAGACTCTTATTGCTTTCTCTTAGTGCGGACTGCCAGTCTCTTGCACCCATGTCATTCAGGCTAAAGCTATCCACATCTGCCACTCTCGCCTGAGCCAGGCCGAATGCTCTATAAAAGTCGATGGAATCATCAACTGTGGTCCCGTTCAAAACCTCGGCCAGGCCAGACTGCAGATCGCAATAAAGGTCGCTTTTATGCCCATTTTTCCTTTCGTCATCCATCTCGCTTTTCAGCTCATTTTTTAGCCCCTCACCAGCCACATGACCACATTCATCACCACGCTCATCATCATCCACATCATCACTCTCATCCATCCTCCCCATGTTTCCCGCAGCCATTGCTATGGGAATCATGAGCACGAGAGAGCCGAAGTGAGTGTTGCTCTTCAAATCCCAGGTCTGCCAGGCCCGCACACCCTCCAGGATGAGCTGGCCCGCGCGAGCTGTGCCACGTTCCTCTGCGGCCCTGTAAAAAACTGGATAGGCAGAAACAGCGCTTGTTAAAAAATGTTGAAAGCCGATATCCGAAAAATCGTGACAGCGATCCACATTTCCGGGCTTTGGGCTTGTGGAAAGTTCAAAGAGCATGGCCAGCACACCGCACTGGGCCACGCGCTCAGGTCCAAAACATGATTCGCATTTCATGAATCGTCAGGAAGTTTTGGCGAGAAGCTCCTCAGCCAGCTTCTTTTTCAGCCTCATGTATTCAGTGGCAGACAGCCCAATCCTTTCCATGGCAGCGTCTCGCAGGAAACAGAGCTTGGTGATCTTGCAGCACCATACAAGACTGCCAAAGCAGGTTCCGTCACCCTTTTCGAGTGGAGTGCCTTTGGCAAAAGCCAGCTTTCTGTACACGAACTCCTCCGGAGTCATGCCCAATTTTTTTATAGCACCCAGAACCGGGCAATGCTTGACTGGAGGACAGCAGAACGCCAGGCCGCGCAGATCGCCTCCCGCGCAAATGTGCTTGGGTGCATTATACCAGCCACTCAACTCCTCATATTCCAGCATGGCTCCTGAGAGCCAGTCCGCAAATTCCGGATCCGCGCCTCGCAAAGACACCACATCCGCACCCATGGCCATCAGATTTTTCGCATCATCAAACTCGACGACATCTGCAAGTGCCATGATGGCCGGCCCACGAATATCTTTGGCCTTTTTAACGATCTTTGGCCCGGCTCCGTTCAGGCCGCGCAAATCCAGGTGAATTATGTCCAGCTCGCTCTCCTGCAGCTTCTCCAATAACTCATTTGATAGATCTTCGGGCCGGATCCTCAATGAGAGCGTGACGCCGCAGCGCTTCAGGCGGGGAATGAGCTCCAGCAGTCTGATGGGCTCGCGAATCTTGGATAGTCTCAGGTCAAGCAGACAGAGGTTCTTGCTCGCAAGCCGGGCTACCTCAATCAATGGCTCATCACGTGAGCAGGTAGCGGATATCCCCACTGCAATTTTCCTTTTCTTGCCGCTCTCTTTCTGGCATATCAGATCCATGCTGGATTGTATAGCCTCCAGGGACACCTCATCCAGATCAAAACCATCCAGCAGCAGAAGTCCAGCAGCAATGTTCAGATCCGGATGGCTATATGAGGAAATAACGGCAATCGGGTTCTCAATATGCAGATATCCTACTTCAAGCATCTCTTGTTTCGTGTGCACCTTGAAGATATCAGCCTTTCGCTGCCAATATTCCGGATTATATCTTTTTATCAAATATGTTAACAATTGCGCATGAATTCATGCCTCTGCCACATTTATATCCCAGAAAATGCAATTGCATTATGATGATATCATGGTGACCATAAAATTTGATGCAGATGCCAAGGTGAAAGGAACTGCGAAGGACGGGGCCCTGAATGTTCAGGTATCAGGACCGGATTCGTCTCCCGTCTCAGCTAAGATATCTGGTGACCGGCAGAGTCCCATTTCTCTTGGACCGATTGAAGTTGCACCGATCACAGTGGTTCCAGACCTGGCTGCGGCTGCTAAGAGCATCGATTTCGGGGCTCTCATCGGAGCACTCGTCAGTCTTTCGCAGGGAGTCAAGGTCGAGGTAGCCAATTCCGATGCACCTCTGGCCGTTGCGCCCCTGTCCATAGCACCTCTGTCCATCACCCTCGGCAAGATTCCGGTGGATTTGACCATCTCGGTTTCCTCCCCAGCCCAGGAGGCGGTCTTCAATGTGGCAATCAAGGGAACTGTGGGTGAGTGAAAAATTATTTTTAGTTTGATGACATAGTAGCTGCCATGAGGTGTAAAACATTCTTCCTGCATGGATTGTGACGCTACTGGCGGCAATGCTCCCTGTGTCCGAGGTTCGAGGTGCTATACCTCTGGCGATAGGCATCTATGGATATGAGCCCTGGCAGGCATACGTCCTGTCAGTCTTTGGAAACCTGCTGCCCATAATTCCCCTGCTGCTATTTCTGGGGCCGGTCTCCGATTATTTGAGGCAATACGCCATAGGTGACAGGTTCTTTACCTGGCTTTTCGCCCGCACCAGAAAAAAGTATATCCAGGAACACGAGAGCTTCGGCCTCACAGCTCTGGCCATATTTGTGGCCATCCCCCTGCCCATGACAGGTGCCTGGACGGGCTGCGCCATAGCTTTTCTTCTGGGATTTCGCTTCTGGCCGGCATTTGCTGCCATTGCCGCCGGGGTCTTTTTCGCCGGAATCATCGTCACTGCCACGGTGGTAGGCGTGCAGTGGATGGTGCTTTGAGCCAGAAACGACTGAGGAGATGACGGCTGAAGAGATTGAGATATCTCATAATCATTTTATGTCACGAAAATGCGTCATGAAAACATGTCATGAAAAC
>DAONDW010000046.1:7189-9299 GCA_035402785.1 Methanothrix sp.
CATTTATTTTGGTATATTGTCCTTCTGAAATGCACTACCAAAAAATATAAGTATTGTAAACAGACTAAGAATAGTAATAATGAATTGTGAGGTGAGACTATAAAAAATTATAAAGTTTTCCTGGCGCTGGTCATAGCCGCTTTCTCTATTCCGGCAATTGCCCAGAGCTACGGCCTGGCTGGCAGCGGAAGTGTTGATGTTCTTGGAAATGGTATTTTTGAGACGGATGGCACAGCATTCAGGTTCCCAGAAGCTCAGGATACCAACATCGACTCACTATCAGTAGGAGATGATAAGGCACTGGCACTTGGCAATATCTGGCAGAAGCATATGATTACAACTGCTACGAATAATCTGGAAATTAAGAAGAATCAGGACTCAGGAAGTTGCAACTGTTGTGATCGGACCATCGACAATGCATCCCCCTGCAAAGACTGTTGCACCAAGGTCAATATCGAGCAGATCCACATCGGCAATAGAAATGCGATTTCATCCGGATCAGCCTCTGCCACCAACTACATCAAGGTCGTGACAAATCAGCAATAGACAATATCGCATCAATTGAATTTGAGCCCGCAGACTTCAGGTTTGCGGGGTTATCAAATTTTATTTTGGTCTTTAGCGTCCAATTCCATTCGCTGAATCGTCTATATCTTTTCTGATGCCCACGTCCTGCAGCATGAGACACATAGCTGCGATTCTTGCAGGCTGCATAATGATGATCAGCATGAACGGCGTTCTGGCTGAGGGCGGAAGCATGGCAGATCTCAAAGGTCTTATTTCCGCTCGCGAGGACACAGACATTAGCTGTGATGAACTGGCATCTATTCTCACATCCTTCAACTACTCCGCAGTCGTTGGAGACGATAATGTAATCGTGATAGCTGATGGCAAGGCCCTTGTTCTCGTCCCAAATGGAGATCGCCCGGGATTATGCGACATTGACGCCACGTTTTTGCAATGCGGCAACACCGGCATGTATGAGGTGGACAGAGCCGCATGACCGCACCCTGAAACGCCCATGCGCCCAGGCAGGTGCTCACACGAGACGGAGGGAGAACAACATCCATTGCGGGAAAATGCTCAGTTTTCCATGGGAAACTGATGTCTCGTAGCCACCGAAAAATCTTAAAAAGAATGTCCTGCAGCCTGCTGCAGACTATTCAGCCATAATTTGGCATGCCTTTTGGAATTAACCCATCTTCATCTTGGGGCAATATCCACAGCCTCCTTTAAAAATTGATATGTGAAATACAGACTACCTGCGGTTATCAGACCGATCATCAGCTCTGCGGGCAGAGCGACTGGCATTCCTCTCTCTGCAGAAATTATAAACATGGCAATTATCGCTGCCCCCATTATCACCATGAATACCATGAGCGGAACCGCCAGAAGAAATCCGAGCATCTGCTTTCTCCAGAGCAATACCGATGTCATGATCATTGCAGGCATCAGAAAAGCCAAATCCAGTACCTGAATCGGATTGACGAACAGCCCAGATTCTAGAACGCTCACAGGAATGCTATTTTTTAGGAGACATGGGATTATTTCGCTCAACCATAAAAGGCTGAATAGCACTCCAACGGCCATCAAGAACAGGCTCACAGACTTTGATCTTGTATTTGAGAGAAATGATGTCGAGAGACTTGCTGTGCATGCGGACATCAATGCACCGATCAGTGCGTAGAATGAGATTCCCAGTACCATAATATAAATCAAAAATAGAAAATTAAAATGAATAAAAAATGCGTAGATTGCAAAAGCATAAACAAGATAGATATAAGCGCCAAGCCAGATCAGATATGCCTTTAGCGAGTTTTTCGACAGATAATAGGTGCAGACCAGCAAAAGAAGTGCTACAAGCAGGTTGACATAATCCTGACCTATAGCCTGTGCCGCCCAGGCTTGGGTCTCTCGCGAATAGGCATCCCTCAAAAATATGCCGGATAGGCCGGCAATCGTCACCAATACAGAGACGAGGACTGATAATTGGATCCAGATTTTTGAGACCAGCGATTTTTCTGTGGTCAGAGGTGCAGGACATTCAACATTTGCACTTATCATGGTAATCGGATTTGCACCCCGGTATAAAAATATACGGAGGAAAATT
>DAONDW010000047.1:0-9274 GCA_035402785.1 Methanothrix sp.
CAGATAAATCCCTCAGGGGCAAAATATAAGATCTCAGTAGTGGCTTTACAGCTCGGAGGTATCAGGAGAATGGGATTTAAGTGTTTATTAATTGCCCTGGCCCTTGCATCTTGCATATGCATTACTGCATTGGCCGAGGACGTTGCGAAAGAAGATATTAAGCAGTCCTTCCAGGATGAAAGCCTGTTTACCGTCAGAAAGGACACAGGCATGAGCGCAAATGCCGTGGATACAGGCGTAAGGACTCCAGTAGTTGTCGTCAAGGGAATCGGCATCGCCGCAGTGGCAGGAAGCTGGGGCCTGACTCTGAATGATGTTGATAGTAGCTATGTCAAGCTCGACCTCAATCAGACCGCAGATGCCGTATTTGGATCAGGAGTCCTGACGACAAGAGGCATTTCCATACCAGTCAGTGCGGGCGGCACGGTTATTGGCAATCGTCTTGCACTTTTCGTGGTTCCAATCGGCAGCCAGAATATGTACCGCTTCAGCATGACAATTACATCTGGCTCAATGAATGGAGATTATGTCTTCACAGCCCCAGGAGTAACCCAGCCTGGCGTGGCCTTCGGAAGCCTTCTCGCGCCCATGAGCTCTGCACCAGCAGTCCAGCAGACTGTGCCTCAGACTGCAGCCACAACTGCAGCAGCCGCTCAGCCGGCTGCAACTGCAACGGCTCCTGTGACACCCTGAGCCCTGCGCGCGGGCATTCTTGAGCGAATCATCGACTAAAAAACAAGAATTCCGGGGACTTGATTGCCCTGGACCTTTCTTTTCATAGATGGGACGAATAAATGGGCCGTCCGGTTTCATGTTCTGGTATCACATCTTGGTATTCTTATCAATGCCCGTGATTTGATTCGTGAATGATGAGGCTTCCAATGGTGATGGCAGAAGCCAGGATTGTAAATGCTGATATGACTCCATCTATTCCATGCAGGTCTGCTGTAAAGCCGGCTATGAGCGGGCCTATCACCACGCCGGACATGCGAGCAGTATTGAAGACGCCATAAACCTCGCCCCGCCTGGATGAGGATGTTGTATCTGCGATAAGTGCTGCAGCAGCCGGGCTCGCGATGCCAAGGCCCATTCCAAGTCCACCAAAGAGAATGGTCACCGCAGACATGCTGACTGCCATTGGAAGAAATGCAAAGCTCAGGGCACCAGCCAGGCAGCCTATGAAGATGAACTTTTTCCGGGACCCTCTGTCAGCCTGGCGTCCAAAATAGATATTGAAGATTGCAGTGCTCCCACCGTAGACCAGATAGATTATGCCCACATCTGTGGCTTTGAACCCGAGGCTTGCAGCAAAGCTCGGAAGCATTGTGAAGTTGAAGCCGCCCACAACCCCTGCCCAGAAGACGACCGATGAACAGGCCAGAAATGTCAGGCCAAAGCCAGCGGTGATGAGCGGCTCTCTTTCCTTCGACTTATGCTGGCTCATCTGCACATTCATCTTTTTGGGCTCAGCCACCAGGAAAAAGACCACAAGCAATGAGACTGTCCCGAGAAGTGCCCAGAGATAGAATGGAGCATTTTTGCCCAAAAAGTCATAGAACACTCCGCCAAAGAGAGGCCCCAGAGCAAGAGCTGAGAAAAATGCTGCATTGTACCAGCCCATTGCGGCTCCACGGCTCTTCGCGTCTGCCTGGTCGATGATCAGTGCCATGGCTATGGGCCATACTGCTGAAGCGCCGAGCCCTCCCAAAGCACGGATGAAGATCAGGGCTGTGGCGCTTTTGGCATAGATATAGAGAAGGGGAAGGGTTGAGAATGTGACCAGGCCAAAGAGCAAAATCTTCTTTCTGCCAGTGCGGTCAGATAGGCGGCCCACAGGTATCTGGCTGACAAGCTGCACCGCCCCATAAACCGAGACGATGATTCCAAGCAGGGAGTATGATGCGCCAAGATCCATTGCGTAATGCGGAAAGAACGGCGCTATCAGAGAGAAACCCAGGACGGCCACAAAAACCGCCAGGTATAGGGGTGCCAGAGCGCCGGATGCAGAAGATTGCATAAAGGCTAAAGCTTCAACTCCATGCCAAGGATGGTCTGAGTTTGAGTTATGCCATTTAGCTCTCTTATGCTCATCACTATCCGGTTCAGGTCAGATATGTTTTCCAGGTCAGCAATGGCGATGAAGTCGTGCTCTCCGTAGACAGGCACGACCTCGCGGATGCCCTTTATGCCCTCCAGGCTGTCGTGAACTGACTTTTCAGTCCCCGGCTCGACATTTATCATGACAAAGCCCTTCAAGAACTTTCCCTCCATCAGCCTTTCCGGATGGATGAATGCGACCTTATCTTAGTTTTTCTTTCTGATGATATCACTCTTTCCCCTGAGGCATATCATTCGCAGGGATCGTGCCTGGAGCAGCCCTTGCCTCAGGAATTGGAAGGCCCCTCTTTTCCATGAGGTCCTTGACGAAAGCGATCTCGTCTTCCAGTCTATCGAGGGAGATGGTCTCCCGGGCAAGGTACAGGCAGCTGAGGGCCTCTTCGAGCCGTCCCAGTGCAGTCAGCACAACTGCTGCAGATTCCTGGTCATAGCCGTCGCCGCCATTTTGCAGCACCAGATCGTAGGCCATCATGGAATCCTCAAGTCTCCTGAGGCCTCTTAACAGGAATGCCTTGTTTCTCAATGCATCCAGGTTGGCCGGGTCCAGGGCAAGAGAGCGATCATAGCTGTTCAGGGCCTCATCCATGCGGCCAAGGCCATAGAGGGCCACGCCCAGATTGTTCCATGCCTCGGGGATCGCATCATTGTCGCTGATCACTCGCTCGAAGATCTCAAGCGCCTCATCATATTTCTTCTGTCGAACCTTGTCCATGCCCCTGTGCAATAGCGCTTTTTCCTTGCTGTTCACGAATGCCTCATCTCCTCACATGTATCCCTGAATGGACGCTGGCTCTCCGGCCTTTCCGGAATTGCCGGAAGCTGAAGCGATTGCTCCTGGCCTTTTGATCTCTCCGAAGAGCTTTTCATAATCCTTGATGTGCTCATTCAGCCAGTTGGCAAGCTCCTTGGCAGCCAGAGGAGACAGTATGATCTCAGTATCGATCTTCCTCTCGACGACTGTTACATTCTTTCCATCGTCGTGTGTGCTCGTAGGAGAGTCATTGTAAAAGGCAATGCGGAAGTCGTATGGGCTGTGGCCTCCGATCGCGCCTATGGCATAGACCTGCTTAAAATCGGGGCTCTTGTGTGTTTGAACTTTAATATCCATGAATGTGAAATATGTCTTCAGCTTAAAAAAGATGGTGATTGCTGGCGGTCTACACAGAGGTTCTTGCAAGTTCTCGTTTGATGATGTGATAATTAAATTATACTATAATACTAATATATTTTGAGATATAGATATGCAATAGAATAAGATCTCATTCCTTATGCTATCGGAAAAATCATGTTCTGTTATCGTTGAAGAATTGTTGATGAATTTATAATTTCAGTAATATATTGGCGAACATAAGGTCCAAGCACTTGATCATAAACATCCTTTAAGAACGAATTGATAAAACCAGATGCAATAAAGATTATTACAACAGCAGCAAAGCTTCTTTTTGGATGCATTGATATTTGTCTGTTTAGCAATCCGATTATTTTATCTTTATTTGATGAGTTTTCGTCCATTACAGAAGAAATAATTGCACTCTGTTTATGCTCCTGATTTGATTCTTCAATCTTAACCCAGTCGATTTTATCCCAAAGACGCTCTCCAATGGATATCGCACTCTCATAAGCGCTGATCGCGGCTTTACAGGACGCTTCTGATTTTATCTCAGATAGCCTTTTAGCTTCGTTTCCGGCTGCTTTGAACCTGGCATAATCCCTTTTGAATTCACTATAATCCATATTGACGCAGAATCTTGCCCTTCTCGGGTCCTCGCAGACTCCTGAGATTTCCGATCCAATAGAGATTACTACGATCTGATAGCACAAATAAGTGGTTTCGATAAGGGCATCCAGTGCAAGCGAGATCCGGTCCTGGTCGTCTGTATAAGAGCTTGATTCATAGCAATAGGACAGATGAGTGAATGAATCGGTTATGCCATCTGCTATTGGCTGAGGAAGCGGCTTTCCATCACGCAATGTATCCTTCATGCGAAGGTACGCAGGCAAAAACCGTTTATGATAAAATGTGAAGAATGAGTTACAGGATGTCATTTGCAATTTGCTGATGCATTCAGGATCTCATCGAATTTCTTATGGATACCTTCTTTTCCCTTTTCCAGAGGGATGACGAATCCTCGCCTGGTAACGATGCAGCCGCCTCTCGCATATTCAATAGCATCTTCTTTTGTATCGAAATGCATCGGTGCTCCCTCTGCATGAGGCGTCCTGACATCCCAGCCCCTTTTGCGATCTGGAACAATATGCAGTTCTTTTCTTGCCATTGATATCAATTATGTCATGATTCTATATAAATCAAGCCCCTCGCATTGGCCAGCACGGTTGATTGAGACTGCTGCTTGTAACTGCTTTTTGCAAACTGAATAGGGATTTCTGCTTGTACAAAAAATAGATCCTCAGCCAGATGCTAAATCCTATAGATGCTAAACCCTATCATCGATCATCGACTCCTCCAGCACTCTCGCCACAATTGCCCCGGCCATTCTCTTCTGCACTACAGCCGCAAGAGCAGTGGCAGCCCGGGCCCTTGAATACTCGTCAACCTGCCAGTCAAGCCCCTCATAGCCCACGTCCATGAGGATCAGGCCCT
This sequence comes from Methanothrix sp., assembly GCA_035402785.1. Taxonomy (GTDB): domain Archaea; phylum Halobacteriota; class Methanosarcinia; order Methanotrichales; family Methanotrichaceae; genus Methanothrix. The sequence goes on from DAONDW010000047.1 coordinate 4,721, forward strand.
CAGCAGGAGCCGTGGGCGCTCCATGATTCTTCTCCGGACAGAGAAGATCTGAAAACCACGCCATATCCTTCTGGCCCGACCCCACCTTTTCCAGAGCCCCCACGATCTTTCTCACCATATTCCAGAGAAAACCGCTGGCTCGAATGTCGAAGATGAAAAGCCCTGCCTGCTCGGAGACTTCGAGCTTTAAAACCGTCTTGATCGTGTCAACCTTGGCAGAGGAGAAGTTTCTGAAATCGTGCTCTCCGAGAAGCATCTGAGCAGATTTCCTCATCAGCTCAAGGTCCAGGCCCGGATGCCAGAGGAGATAGCGATACTCGCGCCACAGGGCATTCCACCTGGCTGAAAAACCTATTGGCGCCACAGCCCAGGCCCATGTCCAGATGTCTCTTGGAAGCCGACCGTTCACACAGCGCGGGCGGGCGAGCTTCGCATTGTCCTCATCTATCCAGAAGTCGATGACCTGACCGAGGGCAGACACGCCCCGGTCTGTCCTGCCTGCATAGCAGAAGTCGCCATGTATGACTCCAATTTTCGATAATGCCCGCCGGACCTCTGAGTCAACGGTGACCACGTCCGGCTGGCGCTGAAAGCCATAATAGCCATCTCCCAGATAGGCAAGCTTGAGTGCGATCTTCATATCCTGTTCTGTGACCTGCGAATTATGCTTTAGACATCTCTCGGATCTGTGATGTAGCCCGTGATCGCGCTTGCGCCAGCCGTTGCTGGAGAAGAGAGATACACGAAGGCTTTGGGGCTTCCCTGCCTTCCTACGAAGTTCCTGTTGGATGTGGAAAGGCAGCGCTCTCCGGCTCCCAGAAGGCCGAAGCTTCCGCCCATGCAAGGACCGCAACAGGCAGACTCGAACATGGCCCCGGCCTCCATGAATTTCTCGACAAGCCCGGCCCTCAGGCACTTCATGTACTCCTCCCGGCTTGCCGGAACGACGATCATGCGCACCCCCTTTGCCACAGGCTCTCCTTTCATCATCTCAGAGGCGAGCATCAGATCCTCAAAACGGCCATTTGTGCAGGATCCGAGGAATACCTGATCTATCCTGGTCTCTGGCACCTCGCCGATAGGCTTGACGTTGTCCACGTTATGTGGCAGGGCAATCTGTGGCTCAAGGTCGCTCACATCCCAGTGCTTTCTTGTGAGAGTGGAATCCTCATCGCTCTTTACAATTCCATCCTTTATCGACGATGGGTCCCTGACCCTGCCTTCAAGGTATTTTATAGTGGTCTCATCGGTCTCGAAGATGCCGGCCTTCGCTCCCATCTCAATTGCCATGTTCGAGACTGTCATCCTCTCAGGTATGCTCATCCTTCTGCAGGTTTCTCCCAAAAACTCGCAGGAAAGATAGTTTGCCCCGTCCGCTCCGATGTCTCCTATGATCCTCAGGATAACATCTTTGGATGTCACGCGATTTGGCAGCGTGCCATTGATCAGGAGCTGCAGGGTTTTGGGAACCATGAACCAAAGCTTGCCAGTGGCAAAGACCGATGCCATATCGGTAGACCCAATTCCTGTAGCGAAGGCCCCGATTGCGCCGTATGTGCATGTATGCGAATCTGTGCCAAGCACAATATCTCCCGGCAGCACATGACCTTTTTCAGGCATGACCTGATGGCATACTCCGCAGAAGATGTCGTAGTTCAGTATGCCCTGCTCCTGCGCGAATTTTCGGAGCATTATATGATTTTCCGCCGCCTTCAGGCTGTCAGCAGGAACCTGATGATCGAAGAGCAGGACGATTTTGGAGGGGTCCCAGACTTTTGCCTCCCTGCCCGCAATCTCATAGAAGCCCTTTACTGCCAGCGGTCCAGTGATGTCATGAATCATGGCCCGATCGACATCAGCCATGACAAACTCGCCCGCTCGTACCTCTTTTTTGGAGGCATTGGAGAATATCTTCTCAGACAGGGTTTTGCCGCTCATAGCCTGTGCCATTCCATCCATGATAAATAAATCTTGACCCCATCCCGCCCTCGTCATCAGCCAAAAACTCTTCAGACCATTTCAAAGGCTTTAAATAAATCCGGCAATATCAATGATGTACACAAGATTACATCATAGCTTGAAGATGGAGTGTCCCTGATGAAGATCAAGTATTTGCTCGATGAGGAAGAGATCCCCAAGAAGTGGTACAACGTAGCTGCCGACATGCCCACGCCCCTGGACCATCCACTGCACCCTGGCACCCTCAAGCCCTTGAATCCTGAGGACATGGAGCCCATATTTCCGAAAGCCCTCATCAAGCAGGAAATGAGCACAGAGCGCTGGATAGACATTCCCGAAGAGGTGCGCGATATCTACAGGCTCTGGAGACCAACTCCGCTCTACCGGGCTGCTGCCCTGGAAAAGGTCTTGAAGACGCCGGCGAAGATCTATTACAAATATGAAGGCGTGAGCCCAGCAGGCAGCCACAAGCCCAATACTGCAGTTCCTCAGGCCTACTACAATATGAAAGAGGGAATTGAAAGGCTCTCCACTGAGACAGGAGCAGGTCAGTGGGGCTCAGCACTTTCCCTGGCAACCTGTCTCTTCGGCCTGAAATGCACAGTTTACATGGTGAAATCGAGCTTCGACAGCAAGCCATACAGGAAGAGCGCAATGCGCGTCTGGGGTGCGGAATGCTTTTCGAGCCCTTCAGATAAAACCAATTTCGGCAGAAAAATCCTGGCAGAAATGCCTGACACTCCTGGATCGCTCGGAATCGCCATTTCCGAGGCTGTGGAGGATGCTGCAACACACGATAACACCAACTATGCTCTCGGCTCAGTTTTAAACCATGTTTTGCTCCATCAAACAGTTGAAGGTCTGGAGCTGAAGAAGCAATTCGATCTGGCCGACGACTATCCGGATGTCATGTTCGGCTGCTGTGGTGGCGGAAGCAACTTCCCAGGAATGGTCTTCCCGTTCATTCCGGATAAAATGAAGGATAAAAAGGACCTGCGTCTTGTCGCCTGTGAGCCCTCTGCCTGTCCAAGCCTCACCAAAGGCCTCTACGCATATGACTTCGGCGATACAGCAGGCATGTGCCCTGTCCTCAAGATGTTCACTCTGGGACATGATTTCATTCCGCCAGGCATTCATGCTGGAGGCCTGCGCTATCATGGTGATGCTCCACTGCTCTGCAATCTGGTTCACGATGGCCTGATCGAGGCCACGGCTTTGCAGCAGAATGAGGTGTTTGAAGCTGCAACTATCTTTGCAAGAAGCGAGGGCATAATTCCTGCTCCAGAGGCATCTCATGCAATCAAACCGGCAATAGACGAGGCTATAAGGTGCAGGAAAACGGGTGAAGCCAAGACGATCTTCATATCCCTGACAGGTCACGGACACTTCGACCTTGCAGCTTATGATGCCTATAACGATGGAAAGCTCATTGATTACGAGTATCCTGCAGAGCTGGTCAAGCAGTCCCTGGCCAATCTGCCAAAGGTTTGATGGATAAAAAGAGAGCACGTATCGGATTTCTCATCAATCCCATAGCTGGCATGGGCGGAGCTGTGGGATTGAAGGGGACCGATGGCTTGGCTGGACAGGCTTCGGCCAGGGGCGCAAAGCCTCTTGCTCAGGAAAGGGCTATTGCCTGTTTGAATCAGCTTTCAATGGAGAAAGACAGGCTTTCATTTTTTACAGCGAGCCATGAAATGGGAGAATGGGCTCTATCTGCAAGCGGTCTGGCATTTCAGGTGGTTTATTTTTCACCGAAAGACACAAGCTCACTTGATACAACTGCCGCATGCAGGGAATTTCTGAAGAACAAGGTTGATCTGATACTGTTTTGCGGTGGAGATGGTACCGCAAGAGATGTGGCAAGCATTGCAGGCATGCTGCCAATCCTTGGAATTCCTGCTGGAGTGAAGATGCATTCTGGTGTCTTTGCAATCAGCCCCCAGGCAGCAGCACAGCTTGCAATCGGATATGCCAGAGGAGAGCTGCAGACAAGAGAGACTGAAGTAGTGGACGTGGATGAGGCCCTTTATCGGAAAGGAGAGCTTCAGACGAGATTGTATGCAATTGCCAAAACGCCCTATCAGCCTGTTTTGGTGCAGGAGAGAAAGAGGATCTATATTTCAGGAAGCGAGGAGGAGTTCAAGGATCAGATTGCGCTCTTTGCTCGCGAATTCATGAGAGATGGGTCTGCGTATATTCTGGGAGCTGGAACCACGACCGCCAGAATCGCCGAGCTGATGGGACTTGATAAAACACTTCTTGGCGTGGATGTGATCAAAGATGAGAAGCTCATAAAAAAAGATGCCTCAGAAAAGGATCTCTTGGAGCTTATAAAGGGGGAGAAGAGCATCAAGATATTGGTGAGCCCCATAGGTGCACAGGGCTTTGTTCTGGGGCGCGGAAGCCAGCAGATCAGCCCGTCGGTGCTGAAACTCGTGGGCATTGATAATTTGATAATAATATCGACGCCGCATAAGCTCTCAGAGCTTGCAAGACTGCTTGTGGATACTGGAGATGAGGCTATTGACTGCCAGCTAGAAGGCAAAAGAATGGTTGTGACAGGATATCGTCTGGCTCAGAGAAAGGAGACCA
>DAONDW010000048.1:0-7459 GCA_035402785.1 Methanothrix sp.
CTATCTGCCTTTTTTCCGCCGTTTTCGGAGGAACCCGCACACCCATTGCTCGCGTTATGATCGGCTCCTGATGTCCTGTGCCCAGAGCCTCTTTGGAGTTCTTTTTCACAAACATGAACTTCTTCCAGCCGCAATTGGGGCATCCCTTGAGAATATCCTCTCCCGAATCGAAGACATTATTGCAGCGGGTGCAGATATGTGGCATCTAGTCCCCTACCGAAACCTTGGTGCTGATCTGGTATTTGTCCTTTTCAATGGTGTGTATCTGATTGGCTGGACCGATGACGGTCATCCTGCCCTTGAGAGTCCTGCCGAATATTTTATCCAAAAAGGATCCTTCCTTCCTTGATGGATAGCTCTCGATCTCGATTCCAGAGAACTCATCCACTCGAATCTCCGTCATGGTCATCTCGATCAGGCGCACCTCCTCATCAGGAGTGAGTCCGCTTTCCAGGACCACAATTTTGCCTGTCTTGACCTTGTCCAGAATGAGCCGAATCTTCTCCATAGAGGTCATGTTCTCCAGCTTTTCCCCGGAGATGAGGTCCATATGCACTTCTCGCATCAAGATCACCCAAAATGAGCTGCTATTGCCTGATAGAGATTGTCTATATTCGATCCTTCCAGGGCAGAAATCTGCACCATGGAATGCTGGGGAAAGGCTGCCTTGATTCTGGCTGGAGAGGCATTGGGCAGATCCATCTTATTGGCCACAATCAATAGCGGAAGCCTTCTGGCTTCCATGTTTCCAATTACTGTGACATTGACCTGCGTATAGGGATCTTCGGTTGAATCCATAACCAAAAGAACGCCATCAAGATCATCCAGCCATTTGATTGCCTCAATCACACCTTCGGTCGCCTCTTTGGCCCTCTTCTTGGATTCCGCCTCGGAAAGGCCAAAAGCCATGAACTCCTTGAAATCGATCTTTGTGGCCATGCCAGGAGTATCGACGATGTCAAGCTCAATGCTCGATCCATTGGCGTTGATCACCACGCCCTCTCTCCTCATGGCCCTGCGGGTCTCGTGAGGAATCGCAGACACCTCTCCGAAGCTCCCACCATCGGTCCAATCTCTCAGAATCCTGTTGGCGAGAGTGGTCTTTCCGGCATTAGGCGGGCCGTATAATCCGATCTTGGCCCTCTTTTTTTTAAATATCCTGCTGATCCAGGATCCAAGGCTCTCTCTGAGGCCATCGATGAAACCCATGTCTTACCTCATGTCAGATAAGCGCATATCTGTACTAATAATTTTCCATGACTTTTATTTCATGTAGGATACAAAATCATGGCGCCGAATGATCTTGTTTTCCATTTTCCTCATATTAGATCCTGGCCGGGAGCATGACGGTTTCCCATGGAAAACTTGGCATCTTTCGAGCAATGGATATGGATATTGTTTTCCATTTACCTAATGTGGGATCCTGCCCGGGCGCATGAGCATTTCAATGAGCGATGGCCCTGTGCAAGCATGGATCGGTGCCAGAATAATTTCCTCAACCGAATATCTCCTGTGCCGGACAGTTGCGGATGAATCCATCGAATTTCCCAGAGCGCCTCACAGCTTTCCAGGCATCATTGAGTGAGGCTGTCTTGATATTGGAATAGCTCTCTTGCAGATATGGACAGCCGCGCACGCTGCCATCTACTGCCACGTGCATCCACTTTCTTCCAGCCATGCAGCCCAGCATATGTCCCTCGAAGTACGTATTGGCAAAGAGCCTGGGACCGCCCGGCGTGGAGTTGATCTTCCTGTAGATCGCAACGATCTTCTCGCGCTCGATCTGAGTGAGCTTTTCATCCGGGGTCTTTGGCATGCCCTCCCAGATGGACAGCTCCTGTACGCCAAGCTCCTCTGCGAGCTTATAGAGATCCATAATTCTGTCCACCTGCCCGGCCTTGATATGGCAGGACATGGTGACCATCAATCCAGTCTGCAGGGCGATCCTTATGGCCTCAAGAGCCCTGGCATGAGCCCCCGGCACGCCCCTCACCTGATCGTGCTCCTCAGGATTGACGCTGTAGACGCCGATGATGAGATTATACAGCCCGGCTTCTCTGAGCTTGACTGCCTTTTCCACAGTCAAGTCCAGGCCTGGCGTGAAAAGATTGACTACCGCTTTTTCAGGATCGATATGCTTGATCAGATCGAATATGTCCTCTCGCAACAGAGGATCGCCTTCAGTGAAGGTTATGATGCATGCGCCCAGTTCAAGGGCCTGGTCGAGAACCCTTTTTATCTCCTGACTCTGAAGCTCTCCTTCGCCCTCCCTGATCAGGCAGTGGCTGCATTTTGCGCCGCAGTTCCTGGTAACCTCGATGGAGACCGTGGACGGCACCGGTCGACCCATAGAAGCCCGCGCCTCATTGATCAGAAGCCTCTTGAAGGGGCCGCTTGGAATTGGAGGAAGCCATGTGCTGGCAACGATATTTTTCAGCCCGACCATTGCGGGCTTCTCCTCCTGCAGCCTCTGGTTCATCATATTCAAAACCGGCTGAATCATCCACGCGAGAGCGCCAGTTGCCTGCAGGGCTCTGTGATCCTTATCAAAGTCCACGCATACCGCGGCTGTCTTGACAAGCTGAGTCATTGATACCATCATTTTTCATAGCAGTTATAGAGTTATCGCTGCCAGAAGAGATAAGGTTAAATCGATCGTCTCTCCTGTACGAGAGCGGTGAAGCTAAAGTGTCTGAAGTTGTACTGGCCTATTCCGGTGGCCTGGATACATCAGTTTGTATTCCGCTCTTGAAGGAGCGCTATGGATTTGATAGAATCGTCACTGTACTGGTTGATGTTGGCCAGCCGCGCTCGGATATTGAACGCGGGAATAAAAGGGCAAAGCTGCTGGCTGATGAGCATTACACAATTGACGCAAGAGAGGAGTTCGTAAGGGATTACGTCTTTGCCCTCATCAAAGCCAATGGCTCATATGAGGGATATGTTCTGGGAACAGCCATTGCCAGGCCCCTCATAGCCATGAAGGCCGTAGAGATCGCAAAAAAGCTTGGCATCAAGAACCTGGCACACGGATGCACCGGTCGCGGAAACGATCAGCTTCGCTTCGAGGCAATATTCCGGGCCACTGACTGCCGGGTCATAGCGCCCATGAGAGAGCTTGACCTCGCCCGCGAATGGGAGATAGACTATGCGCGCGATCACGGCATAGAGGTGCCTGTCAGCCGCGATAAACCCTGGTCTATAGACGAGAACATCTGGTCCCGCTCCATCGAGGGCGGAAAGCTTGAGGATCCATTCTTTGAGCCGCCTGAGGAGATCTATGGCTGGACGAAAAAGCCGGATGCCAATAAGGCAGCGACTGTTGTTGAGATTGGATTTTCCGGGGGCGTGCCAGTATCTCTGGATGGCGTGGCAATGGACGGCGTGCAGCTTATCGAGAAGCTCAACCAGATCGGCGGCGAGCATGGCGTGGGCCGCACAGACATGGTCGAGGACAGAGTGCTTGGCCTGAAGGCTCGCGAGAACTACGAGCATCCTGCTGCCACGATTCTCCTGACAGCACATAAGGACCTGGAACACCTGGTCCTGTCCAGATCTGAGCTGCGCTTCAAGGTCATGGTGGACGAGGCCTGGTCGGAGCTGGCCTACATGGGACTTGTGGAAGATCCGCTTTATCAAGACCTCATGGCATTCCTGAATCAGTCCCAGAAGAGGGTCAATGGATCTGTCAGGATGAAACTGCAATGCGGCCATGCAATATCTGTGGGACGCCGCTCACCTGATGCGCTTTACTCTCAGGACATGGTCTCCTTCGACTCCCAGACGCTCAGCCAGAAGGATGCAGAGGGATTTGCCAAGTATCATGGCTTCCAGGCCAGGCTGCTCAAGAGACTTGGAAAATAAGGAGAGCAGCAAAGCGCGAGCCGTCCATCGATCCTGAAAAAATGCTAAGGGCAGGATTTATTTGATATCGCTGCCAAATATCGTTAGCATGTCCAGACTCGTGATATCAGAGGATGCCAGGTCCGGGGATCTGGCGGCACTCGCCCTTGCCCTGAATGAGATCATCCGGCTGCCCATTACCATGCGAAGCAGAAATTATCCGGGAGTGCGGGTGGAGAAGGGCGTGGTCATAGATGACAACTACAGCGGTCCGGTGCTGGAAGAGGCGATCAAGACAAAGAAGAGCATTCGCACCATTCCAAAAGAGGGAACATATCGGGGCGTTGCCGTGGCCGTAGCTCCAATAGTCGTGGATGGACAGGCAATTGCTGCGCTCGGTGTGGTGGACATGGTTGGCTCCATCGATATTCCTGAGGCATTTGGGGCCTATATCGATGTCATAAAGCAGGTAAGCAGTCAGGCGTCAGAGAAGAAATGAATATCCGGAAAGCGGGACTTTCAGACCTGGCCCAGATTGTGCAGATCGAAGGGCTCTGCTTTCCGGATGAAGCCGCCTTTCCGCCTCAGATGTTCGCGTACCTCATACGCTATGCCGTCTCCCTTGTAGCTTGCCAGCCTGAAAAGAAGGTGCTGGGCTTCATCATGGGATATACCAGCGGGCGGGCAGGAGCAATCTATACGCTTGACGTCCATCCAGAATATCGCAGGATGGGCATAGGAGGAAATCTGATTTCAGCTCTTGAGGAAAGGCTTGCTGCTATGGGCGCAGATACTGTCCGGCTGGAGGCAGCTACAGAAAATCCGATGGCGCTTGCTCTGTACAGGAAATCAGGATACCATGCTAGAGAGCTGGTAAAAAACTACTATGGGCACGGAAAGCATGCTCTGCGCATGCATAAACGCCTGGGGCTGAAAAAAGAAAACTCGCAGAATGAATGAGGTGTGTTTTATGCTTAGCGATCAAACCCGGATTAAAAGCGGCGATATGGAGGCGGAGCTTTCTGCCAGGGTGGATGAAGTGATCGGGGAGTTCATGGCCGTTGTTGACGCCCTGACTGCTGACAGGCACCTTCAAAGGGGAATCGCCAGAAGCCAGCTTCCATGCAGCATGGTTGCAATACTCGACAGGGAAAATCTCACCCTGCTCGGGCAATTTCGGCTGGAGAACAGGATAGCCAGCTACTTTTACAGGCCAGATATTGCACTCACGCCAGAGCGTGCGGGCAACAGCGCCAGGTGGGAGTTCGGCTTTGAGGATCCATTTATCATTCAATTGCCAGCGAGGTTGATGGATAGCGACACCCATAATCGACAGGTTGATTTGCGGGCCGTTGCATCAAAACATATTGACTCAGAATATCTGAGACTTGAGCAGATGTTGAGCCTCATGCGCACGCGCCCCATCTTCGGGCAGACTACTGAGCCAGTCGGCGCGAAAACGATTCTCCTCCTGCTCCCAATGGATGAAGAAAGGCGCACAAAAGAGAGCGCTATCAAGGCATCGGTTTCTGGAAGCGGCCTGGCCTATGAGGAGGCTGCTGACATCCGGGAAGGAAAGGCTGCTGTGCGGCAGATGTGGTTTGCACTCAATCATGCTGCAGTGGTTGTGGCTGACCTCACCGGCGGCGATGCTGGTGTGATGTATGGTTTAGGAATCGCTCATACACTGGGAAAAGAGACCATCCTGATTTATCCGCAAGGCTCAAAATATCTGACCGACATTCCCAGGACACACCGAATAGAATATGATGATAGCGAGGCCGGCAGGTCCAGGATGGAAGAAGAGCTTGCTGAAATGCTCGGCGCGATGCTTGCGCCTGTTGTGGAAGACTAGGCAAAAGAAGAATACATGCTATTCGCATTGCCTATAATGTTATATATGTCCTGCATTTATACGAAGCTCCGACTCCGAACTCAGGTCTCCGAGCTTCATTTGACCCAGGAGGGGAAAAGAGGTTGAAAAAGATAAGGTTGGCTATCGCGGGCTTGGGAAACTGCGCAAGTTCCCTGATTCAGGGGATCGAATATTACAAACATGCTGATGAGAAAGATTGCATAGGACTTATGCATTATGATATCTGTGGTTACAGAGCCTGCGATATCGATGTTGTGGCGGCCTTCGACATAGATGCTCGAAAGGTTGGCAGGGACGTGGCCCAGGCCATATTTGCACCACCCAACTGCACAAAGGTGTTCTATTCTGATGTTCCCCGAAAAGACGTAGAGGTCAAGATGGGGCCGGTATTGGATGGCGTTGCACCTCATATGCTGAATTATCCTGATGACAAAAGGTTCGTCGTAGCTGATGTGGCACCCTGCGATGTAAAGAGCGAGCTATTGGCCAGCGGTGCTGATGTGCTCGTGAACTATATGCCTGTGGGCTCTGAAGAGGCAACGCGCTATTATGCACAGGCTGCGCTGGATGCAGGCGTAGGCTTTGTCAATTGCATGCCGGTATTCATCGCCTCAAATCCTGCGTGGGCAAAGAAGTTTCAGGACGCAGGAGTGCCGATAGTCGGAGACGACATCAAGTCTCAGATCGGCGCGACCATCGTACACCGCGCTTTGACCCAGCTCTTCAAGGACAGGGCCTGCGCAATGGACAGGACCTATCAGCTCAATATCGGCGGAAATACTGATTTTCTGAACATGCTCAATCGAGAGAGGCTCAAATCCAAGAAGATATCCAAGACCGAGGCTGTTCAGTCCATTCTGGATGTGCCCCTCAATGATGATGATATTCATATCGGGCCATCAGATTATGTGCCATGGCAAAAGGACAACAAGATCTGCTTCCTGAGGATGGAGGGCAGGATCTTCGGAGATGTGCCCATAAACCTCGAGCTGCGTCTGTCTGTCGAGGATTCGCCGAACAGCGGCGGAAGTTCAATTGATGCCATCAGAATCTGCAAGCTTGCCAAGGACAGAAAGATCGGAGGCCCACTTCTTGCGATTTCAGCCTACACCATGAAGCATCCGCCAGTGCAGTATCCGGATGAGCTGGCAAAGGAGATGGTGGACAGATTCATCTCTGGAGAAGGTGAACTGGAGAACTCCAAAGCCTTTCAGCCTCAGGCTGTGAGGGTCAAATAGATGTTTTTTTCATATTCCGATGCCACAGCAGTTGAGATGCTTCCCGGGCTCGTTCGCCGGACCCTGATCAGCGGGGAGCAGCTCATGATCTGCAGGTTTGATCTGGAGAGAGGTGTTGAGATTCCTGCACACTCTCATCCACATCATCAGGCTGGATATGTGGTGTCGGGAAAGATCAGGGTGACTGTAGACGGCAAAAGCTGCGAGCTGAAATCCGGAGACAGCTATTCTGCGCCGCCAAATGCGCTGCATTCTGCCATGGCTATAGAGGCTTCAATAGTGGTGGACACATTCTGTCCGCCAAGAGAGGATTATCGCGACACAAGCCGGTGATGCTTTCCTGATCGATTGGCATTGCGAGTCTGTCGCGATTTGCTCTGTCATATTTAATTTTATTGCATTTCATCTTATCTCTCTGAGTACTGCCAGCCAATCAAAATCCGCAAGGCTCCGGGAGGAGAGCGGGAAGTATGTTGAATTTTTTGTGCTCCTGGAGCGCATG
>DAONDW010000048.1:7559-9270 GCA_035402785.1 Methanothrix sp.
CCGCGCTGCAAATGGCTGTTGTGGGCAAAGAGGAATACCTTTCCGCCTTCTGGCTGCCGGGAGAGAATGTATTTTAGATTTGAGGCCATCATTGCCTCTCTTATGCTCATCAGCCTCACGATTCGATCCGGTCTGCTTTTCGCCATGACAGAATGATAGCCAAGCAATTGCCTGGCCAGCCGGGCATAATGAACTGCCTCAAAATAGGATTCCAGGCTGCTCCTGGCCACCAGTTCAGGCATGCGAGCCTGCATTTCAAGAATCAGGTCCTCAGTCTCCATGCGCAGCTTCATTGCAGCCTGCGAGTCGCCAATTGATCTGGAAGGGTCCATCAGAGCATCCAATTTCTCCCAATCACTATCCTGGCCTATAAGCGAATCTATGCGCTCCTGCTGCTCCATCCTGGGTTTTCCATCGATGGATGCCAGAAAATTCAAAACGAAGCTGAGAAGCCCTCTCGGACTATCAGTACTGTACATCTCTGTTGGGGCATCAAAGCCATAGAATTGCACGGACCGATTGGAGGATGACTGGGCATTGTGCCTCTTTATCCACTCTATCAGCTCTCGATTTTCTTCAAGCTGCCCGAATCCGTGGCTGAACCCCGTTGTCTGCAATTCTTCATAAGACATCGGGCTATTTCCAGAGATATACTCGTTCACAGCACGTGTTTTTGGAAAGCTGCTTTCAATTGCGATGGCAGAATAATTATGCTTTTCCACAAGGCGTTCAAAGAAGCGATTTCGCAGACTCAGGATCTCTTTACCACCATGAAGTGCCTCTCCAAAGCCAAGCAGCTTCACAGATTCATCCAGAGATTCGATCAGTCTATCAATGACCTCATTGAGCGAATCAACGGAGGCCAAATCAAAGTCCATTGAATTATGAGCGATCCATTCATCCAGCGATATTGAGCCATTCATCATATCTTAGATTGAGAAAAGAACTGTGATTTATAGGGTTTGAATAATAAGGCAATCACAGGCTAAATAATTCCCTTTGCCTTCAGAGCCGACTTCATCTCAGATACATCGCTCTTCAATTCTATAATCTCGCTCTTGTCCAGAGCCTTATCAATCTTATCGCTTAAGTTCCGATTCATGTCCTTGATCTCTAAAATGGTCTCGTCCTGTTTGACAAGCATTTGATCTTGTTTGACAAGCATTTGATCCTGTTTGCCGAGCATTTGATCCTGTTTGCCGAGCATTTGATCCTGTTTGCCAAGCATTTCTCTTTGCATGCCACAGATCGAAATAAGAATATCTCTCATGTCTTTTAGCACGCTAATTCCTTCATCAAGACGAGAATCGGTCTCACCAGTTCCAACGAGCTTAAAGAAACCATCGAATTCGCCATAGGGCTGTGAATATGATTTTTCAATAGAAGTTACTTGAATGAAGGTATTTTTTATATCTATGGCGCCCTCAAATAATTTCATCTTTTCTTCATCGCCCTCGGCAATGATTCGTACTCTTCCATCGCTCAAGTTCTCAATTATGCCTTTTAGACCCATGCCATTGGCTAACTGAATAACCCTGGCCCTATAGCCGACCCTTTGAACTTTGCCTGAGACGAATGCTGTGAGCCGCTTCATCAATACATCTCGTCCCTTTTTGTATTTGGCCTTTTGCTAATGAAACTCTTCACCGGGATTTACAGACTCATTTGCCAGCTATTCGGTTCAGCTCAGTCACCGCCTGTGACGCCCCGA
>DAONDW010000049.1:0-9155 GCA_035402785.1 Methanothrix sp.
TCGAGGAGGAGAAGCTGCACGAGTCAGCTCAGGCCATGGAGAGCATCCAGAGGCTCAAGCAGCTCATATCAACTTAGCTCTCATAGTTCTCAATTCTAGAAAAAAGATGGATTGGAGAGGGCAAAATATCAATGGGGGGAAACGGCAACTACCTCCACCTCGATTTTTGCAGCAATATTTCGGGATAGCGATATCTTGGATCCGTTCACCTCAATTACAACAGGTCCGCCAAAGGGCTGATTGGCGATCTTTCTGATGTATCCACCCTTTCGTATGCCCATGGACTCGAATCGTTTCTCCCAATTGGCGTCGCTTCCAACATTCATAACCCCAAGCATCTGATTGCAGGGTGCACTGGCAAGCTCCATATGTCCCATATCTGATATACCCACAATTATACCCACTCTGTCCTGCTATCTTATAAAAAAAGAGATCTGATATCTGATCAGACCCTGACGTTTATGCCTCTCTCCTTGAGATAAGCCTTGACGTTGCCAACCGTCCATTCGCCGAAGTGAAAGATGCTGGCAGCAAGCGCAGCGGAGGCATCCGTCTTTGAAAAGACCTCATACATGTGCTCAGGGCTGGCGCAGCCACCTGATGCGATCACCGGCACTCTCACCCTCTTTGCCACTGCGTCTGTGAGGGGAATATCAAATCCGTCATAGGTCCCGTCTCTGTCCATGCTCGTGAGAAGAATCTCTCCTGCACCCAATGATACGGCTTTTTTAGCCCATGCAATTGCGTCGATCCCGGTGAACTCTCTGCCACCGTAAAAGGAGCATTCAAACCAGCACGGCCCTTCGGCGGTCTGCACAATCTCCCTTCCTTCCTCGATATTGTAGCGCCGCTTGGCATCGATGGCCAGCACCACGGCCTGATTGCCATATCTCTCGGCGATCTCGCTTATCAGCTCAGGGCGCTTCAGTGCGGAGGTGTTCACAGAGATCTTGTCAGCCCCGGCGTTGAAGACCTCTCTGGCCTGCTCGACGCTTTTTATGCCGCCGCCTATGGCAAGGGGCACAAAAACGGAGCGCGAGGTCTTTTTGATGACTTCGGTCATCGTCTCTCTCCTGTCGGATGAGGCGGTGATGTCCAGGAAGACTATCTCGTCTGCTCCATCCTGATAATATTTGGCAGCCAGCTCCCAGGGAATTCCTGCATATCTGATCTGCTTGAACTCTATGCCTTTGACCACCCGACCGCCCGGCACTCCCAGGTCGCAGTCCAGACAGGGAATTATCCTCCTAGCTAACATCGCGTAGACCTCACAAAGTTCTCAAGTATTCTCAATCCTTTGGGGCCGGACTTTTCAGGGTGAAACTGAGTGGCGAACAGGTTGTCTTTAACAACGGCAGCAGTGATCTCCACACCGTGATTCGTGGTGGCTGCAATCACAGATTCGTCTTCTGGTTTTCCATAATAGGAGTGAACGAAGTAGAACATATCTCCGTCGGAGATCCCATTCAGCATCTCCAGATTTTGCTTGATGGAAAGGCCATTCCAGCCCATCTGGGGTATAGTCACATTTTCCGGCAGGCGTATCACTTTGCCTGCAATCCAGCCTAGCCCTGGGCTTCCTGGGCTCTCCTCGCTCTCATCGAAGAGCACCTGCATGCCCACGCATATGCCAAGCATTGGCACTCCATCCTGGAAGTGCTGCAGGAGGCACTCGCTGAACCGGGAGAGCTGGCTCATGCAGCTTCCAAAGGCTCCCACACCCGGAACCACTATGCCCTCTGCATCTTTCAAGTCCTCCGGATCGCGGGCAAATCTGGGGTTTGCTCCAACGTAATCCAGGGCGTTGTAGATGGAAAACAGGTTTCCCATACCATAATCAACTATGACGATCGTCATATTCTCTGTCCTTCTTGCGCCTGTTCTCATTGATAATTCTATTTACGATCTTTGCATCTTCTCGCAGCCGCAGATTTCCGGCGGCTTCTGCAGCCAATCCTGCAGACAATGCAGGCAATCGAGACTGCCCAGACGGGCCTCTGCCGGAAAAGCTTTTCCTTTGGTCGAATTCATATAAGTTATGACAATTTATGAAAAGCTATTTATACGAGTAACTAGGAACCGACATGTCGGCCAGATCCTGACAAAGATCTGTCTTAGGTGTCGCGAAATGGTTGGGTCACCAAATTTAATTCACAGAATTATATACCGCGCCAACGGATACATTCTTTGATCCAACCCAGTAGACCACCTAATATCCCTACATTACAAGAGCTGCAAGGTAAGAGCTACAAGGTGGCATTTAATGAATCTCAGAAGGCCGAACTCAAATGAAGCAACGGGGACCTTCAACCGCTCAAGAAACGTAGTCCCCATGTCCGGAATCTGCACAAAATGCGTGGATGGATGCAAAGGCGGCTGCGAGACGTGGCTTGCCTCTTTCCGTGGAAGAGAGGTTCTCTATCCCGGTCCCTTCGGGGAGATCACAGCAGGGGCCGATAAGAATTATCCTCTGGACTATTCTCATCTCAACATTCAGGGCTATGCCGTCGGGGCATTTGGACTTCCGGAAGGTGTAGAGGCAGGACCCGACACATCCATCTTCCCCAATGTGGATGTCACAACCGAGTACGGCTGGTCCAAGAAGGTGAAGATGAAGCTGCCCATATTCACCGGAGCCCTGGGATCGACTGATATCGCCAGGAAGAACTGGGAGCATTTTGCGGTTGGTGCGGCTATTTCAGGCATCACCCTTGTCTGCGGCGAGAACGTCTGCGGAGTTGACCCACAGCTCATCCTGGACGGCAAGGGCAAGGTGAAGAAGTCCCCTGAAATGGATCGAAGGATTGAGACCTACAAGCGATTCCATGAGGGCTATGGCGAGATACTGGTTCAGATGAACGTCGAGGACACTAGGCTTGGCGTCGCTGAATATGTCTCCTCCCAGCATAACCTTGAAACCATTGAGCTGAAATGGGGCCAGGGTGCCAAGTGCATCGGCGGCGAGATCAAGGTCAACAGCCTCGATAGAGCCATCGAGTTGAAGAAAAGGGGCTATGTCGTACAGCCAGACCCAACCAATCCAGAGGTTCAGGCGGCATTCAAGGCAGGTGCCATCAAGGAGTTCGAGAGGCACTCCAGGCTGGGATTCGTCACCAGAACGGGATTTTTCGAGGAGATTGACAGGCTGAGGGGCCTTGGCTTCAAGCGCATCACCCTCAAGACGGGTGCCTACAGCATGAAGGAGCTGGCCATGGCCATACGCTACTGTGCCGAAGCCAAGATCGACCTTCTGACCATCGACGGTGCGCCTGGCGGAACCGGAATGAGCCCCTGGCCCATGATGAATGAATGGGGCATTCCAACGTTCTACTTGCAGGCGCTGGCTTATGAGTTCTGTGTAAGGCTGACCAGGAAGGGCATGAGGGTGCCGGATATCGCCATGGCCGGTGGATTTTCCACTGAGGATGGAGTCTTCAAGGCCATTGCAATGGGCGCGCCCTTTGTCAAGGCTGTATGCATGGGAAGAGCCCTCATGATACCCGGAATGGTTGGAAAGAACATCGGTAGCTGGATCGAGAAGGGTGACCTGCCAGGCAGCGTCTCAAAGTTCGGCAGCAGGGCTGAGGAGATTTTCGTCTCCTACGAGGACCTCAAGGCCAGGTTCGGCAAGGATATCAAGGACATTCCAATGGGTGCCATTGGCCTTTATACCTACTGCCAGAAATTCAAGACAGGAATTCAGCAGTTGATGGCCGGGTCCAGGAACTTCAATCTGGGCACAATCTCTCGAAAGGATATCATGGCCCTCTCCGAGGAGGCAGCCTATGTATCAGGCATTCCCTATGTCATGGATGCCTACAGGGATGAGGCCGAGCAGATTCTGGACGCATGGGTCGAGTGATCCAAATCATCTGAATCCAGAAATCTATAAAAATCAATTTGCGCCAAAAAATAGTTCTGAAGTTTGGCGGACGCCCGGTCTGAGTGCGGTCCCAAAAACCGGATAAATGCGAGCCTGACATAAAGATGCATGTCAGGCTGCCTATTTATCCGATTTTTCCGCCAATTTATCTTTCTGCGAGCCCGGTATCCAAGCACAAAATGCAATTTGTCAATCAGTATAAATTTATTCGTTAAGATGTTTTATGAATTGTTATGAAAACGGATGCGAAGGGCAACATTTAAATCCAATGAAGCCTTTTAAAGGAGATGGCATTTAGGAAATTTATTTAGCGAATAAGTTTAAATATACCGTCACGACGTTTCCGCCCTACTTTGTGATTTATAAATTTAACTCAGAATTCTTATATAGGCCCGGGGGGACCACTGTTTCCACCAGTCAAGCATAATGATTTGCGTAGATGCTTTATGGAGATGAAACGATTGTCCAAACCAAACCCCTTTGAGATATCGCAAAAACAGCTCGATGATTGCGCGAAAATTCTGAATCTCGATTCCGGAGTGCATGAATTGCTCAAGCAGCCCAGAAGGGAGTATCATTTCTCCATTCCTGTGCGCATGGACGACGGCAGCATCCGGGTCTTTTCAGGCTTCAGGGTGCAGTACAACGATGCACTCGGCCCATGCAAGGGCGGCATTCGATTCCATCCTGATGAGACCATTGACACCGTAAAGGCACTCGCTGCCTGGATGACCTGGAAGACATCTCTTCTCGGGCTGCCACTCGGCGGAGGCAAAGGCGGAGTAATATGCAACCCCAAGGAGCTTTCCTCTGGCGAGCAGGAGAGGCTTTGCAGGGGATATATCGACATGATCTGGCAGAATGTGGGCCCGGAAAAGGATGTGCCTGCGCCGGATGTTTACACCACGCCCCAGATGATGGCCTGGATGATGGATGAATATTCAAAACTGACAGGCTGCAACAACTTCGGCTGCATCACTGGCAAGCCGTTATGTGTGGGCGGCTCATGTGGCAGGAGTGACGCTACTGCGCGCGGAGGAATGTATGCCCTGCGTGAGGCTGCAAGAGAGTTCAATCTGGACCTCTCAAAGGCAACTGTTGCCATTCAGGGTTACGGAAACGCTGGAAGCTATGCTCATTCTCTGGCCAAAGAACTCTTTGGTTGCCGGGTGGTCGCTTTGAGCGATTCCAGAGGTGGCGTCTACAGAGCTGAGGGCTTTGATGCAGAGGAGGCTGGCCGGGTTAAAGCCGAAACCAGGACCGTGGCCAATATTCCGAATGCAAAGAAGATCAGCAACGAGGAGTTGCTCGAACTTGATGTTGACATTCTCATTGCTGCGGCGCTCGAGAACGTCATCACCAAAGACAATGCAGCACAGATCAAGGCCAGGATCATTGTGGAGCTGGCAAATGGACCAACAACTCCTGAGGCAGATGCTATTCTGTTCCAAAAGGGAGTTCACGTAATTCCGGATTTCCTGGCCAATGCCGGTGGCGTGACAGTCTCATACTTTGAGATGGTGCAGAACATCATGCGCTATTGCTGGTCCTTTGATGAGGTTTATCAGAAGCTCGATGAGAGGATGACTCTCGCCTATCGGGGTGTGCTCTCCTCCTCGAAGAAATACAACATCAACATGCGCCAGGCAGCCTATACAGTTGCTGTGGCAAGAGTTGTTGAGGCCATGAAGATGAGGGGCTGGGTCTGAAAGACGCAAAAAAAAGCTAATGGTTCAAAACCACGAGGTGCTTTGCGCTCCACCGAGGCTGCAATGCTGTCATAGGGGTGCAGAGGCCTCCAATTTTTCCCAATTGTGGTGCTGAGTTTTATCGTCTGATGATCCTGTCTCTCGTTTGTCTTGTGTGAATTCCTTCCTGAGAGAATGGGCGTTTCCCCCTGGAAAATTGAGCATTTTCAAGCAGAGGATATTGTTTTCCATCCGTCTCGCGTGAGACTCTTTCCGGGTGCATGGGCGTTTCAAAAGATTTATTTGGGAAAAACTAATGATTAATAATGGGTTTTGATATGTCGGCGATAGTCCATTTTGAGATACCCTATGATGAGGCAGAACGGGCGCGGAAATTCTACACCGAGTTGTTTGGCTGGAAGATTGAGGTCTTTGCTCCTGGGATGGATTACTGGGTGATCAGCACTCAGGAGGGGACGGATGGCGGCCTGATGAAGCGCCAGCGTCCGGATCATAGGATCACAGACTACTTTGATGTCCCGTCCTTATTGGTGTCCTCTGCAAAAGTCGAGAAGCTGGGCGGCAAGATTCTGGTGCCCAAGATGGCAGTTCAAAATATGGGTTATTTTGCTGTCTGCATGGACACCGAGGGAAATGTCTTCGGTTTGTGGGAGGCTGACCAAAAGGCAAAATAGAATTTAGCGAAATAGCTTGGCTGGAAAATAGCTCTCCCTTTTGTTTTTCATTTTCTCATCATCCTCAGTGATATCCAGTGGTATGCGCCCCTAAAGAAAGTAGGCGCATACAATACAAATCCATATGCACATAACCCAAACATTTCTATGGCCACACAAAGGCTAACTCAGAGAATATCCCAGCAGCTTCGCGAGCCTGATGGCATCCCAGTCCAGATGATACAGCATTCTGGCCATGAGCCTGCTGGGCCTGTCGATGTCGCCATGCTCCTCAATGTCCCTGATAAGCCTTGATTTGTTTGCCAGGTAGCTCACAAGATCATCCAGCTCGGATGAGGTCATCCTGGTCAGCATACGATTGACCCGCATGCCTATCTCCAGCTCTCTGCCCAACTCTGCTCTCCAGAGCTGGTCATATTCTGAGAGCCTTGTGGCTGAGCAGTCTCCCTCCTGACTTGCTGCAGCGGCCACGCCGCCTGCGATCTTTGCGGCTACGAGGCCCGGATAAACGCCTCCTCCTGAGGTTGGTTTGACCTGGCCAGCCGCATCTCCAACTGCCAGAAGGCCATCGACTGCTGTCGCCGCAGGCGGACCGAGAGGCAGACCGCCCACGTTCATGGCCACCGGCGTGCCAGATAATCTCCCGGCAATGATATCGCTTTTCAGAAAAGCTCTCAATCGCTCACAGCCTCGATCGCGAGCACACAAGCCTATGCGGGCATTTTTCTTTCCGAGGGGAATGACCCAGGCAAAGAGGCCCGGGGACATGCCCAGATGCACCTCAACCTTTTCAGGGTCATCCACTGCAAAGCCAACCTCAACCTGGGCACCGGAGAGGATGATCTGGGATGGCGCAATGCCTGCTCGACGGGCAATCAGAGCAGAGACGCCTTCAGCCGAAATCACTATCCTGGCCGATATCTCCTCGCCATCAGCCAGAGATAGAATGCTGTGATCGCCATCTCTACGGCAGGCTCTCACTCTTGCGCAGGGGCGAAAGCATGCGCCCTCCTTTATTGCCTGGCCAACCAGCGTCCTGTCAAAGAGCCTCCTGTCCACCACCCATGCCTTTCGGGATTTGGCCTTGAAGTCCAGGCGAGTGCCTCCTGGAGAGTAGACTGTGGCACCGAGAATGCTGCCAATGATGAATGAGCCGGCTGGAAGCTCAGATTCTGCCATGGCCTCGCAGCCCAGAAGGCCTGCGCATTGCACAGGCCAGCCTGCTGCCGCATGCTCTTCCAGAAGGATTGTGCTCGCTTTTGCCTTTGCAGCATACCTGGCAGCCATAGAGCCCGCGGGCCCGGCACCAATAACGGCCACATCAAATTTGTCCATTTTCAGGAGAAGTAATTGCAGGCATTGATGTTAACTTTTTCGAATCCACATTCACACCATTGAATCACATGTCAGCATCAATGCATCTCTCCAAAAAAGCTGCAAGATCTTCGATGCCATGCAGCTCTTCATCAAGGGGTATGCCCTTTGAGACACGCTCATATACCACATCCCATGTGGAATATCCGCGCAGGCGAAGCACAGGCTCTCCAGCAGGCGTGCTCGCCAGGACTGTGGCATAGCGCATCCACCGTCCGTCCTCCTGCGTAACCTCTATATCGCATCCGGCTCCACTGGTGCCGCCGCAGGTCTCGCTGCCCACAACATCGATATAAAGCCTGATCCATGAGATATATTTCGAGTAGCGGAACACGCCCTCAGCAATGCATTCCGGGCCATCCCATCCAGGTAGCGAATTCATGATGGCAAATGATATCTAGACCGCCTTAAGCTTCTTATGGCGCGAAATGGTTTTTCATAGTCACATGTTGTTGTTCTCTTGGAACCACTTAATCGTCTCCCTCAATCCCAGATCCATATTGTAGTCCGGTGCATATCCAATCATCTTTTTCGCAATGGATATATCTGCCAGTGAGTCTCTGACGTCTCCAGCTCTGACTGTATCGTATATTGGATCGATTTTAATTCCGGCAATCAGCATGATCTGATTGGCCAGTTCATTCAGGCATATCCTCCGACCGCAGGCGATGTTGAATACGCCCTCTGCATCACTCTGCATTGCAAGGACATTGGCCTTGACCACATCTCTGACAAAGGTAAAGTCCCTCGTCTGCTCTCCGTCTCCATAGATCGTCGGAGGTTCATGAGCGAGGATTTTCGTTATGAATCTGGGAATCACAGCCGCATACTGGGAGTTCGGATTCTGTCTCGGTCCAAATACATTGAAATATCTCAAGCATGCTGTTTTCAGGCCATAGACCTCTGAAAATATCCGGCAGTAGTATTCACCGGCAAGCTTCGAGACTGCATAGGGAGATCTGGGCATGGGTTTCATGTCCTCTTTTTTTGGAAGCGTTGGAGTATTGCCATATGCAGATGAGGACGAAGCATAGACTACCTTTCTCACGCCGCAGTCTCTGGCAGCCACAAGGACCTTTAGAGTACCATCGATGTTGGCCTCATTTGAGGCGATTGGATTGTCAATTGATCTCTGAACTGATGGTATGGCTGCCTGATGAAAGACCGTATCAGAGCCTGAAAGAGCATCCCTCAGTAGGTTTTGATCATTGATGGATCCTTTAATAAATTCAATATCCTTTAATATTGACTTTAAATTTTCAATTCTCCCGGTGGATAGATTATCAATTACAGTAACCTCATATTTCTTCAATAGTTCCTCTGCCAGATTTGATCCAATAAATCCAGCGCCACCAGTGACAACAACTTTCATTTAATTATTTCATCTCCAAATAAATTTATATATTATAATAATCAAAAGTTGTATTACATCGAAAATGCGATTGCGTCTCGGCTATCCAGCCACCTCCTCTTATCATTGCCTCAATTCAGATGATGGCCTGCATAGCCGTCAAT
>DAONDW010000050.1:0-9112 GCA_035402785.1 Methanothrix sp.
GCATGCCTTTGGGAGCGGCTGAATGGAGATGTAATATGTCGCCTCTGCAATCATCACTGCCGCATCCGGCCAGGCAATCGCGGATTATGCGCAGTTCGCGAAAACCAAAAAGGCAATCTCATGACCCTGGTCTATGGAAGCCTGATAGCTGCCAGCTCTGATCCCATCGAAAAGAAACCATTTTTTCATTTTCTGCCTGGCAGCGTCGCCTACTCAATAGCCACCGTCGGCTGCAACTTCCGCTGCCTGCATTGCCAGAACGCAGACATATCTCAACTGCCGAGGGAGACAGGCCAGATACCAGGCGATTATGTAGCACCTGAAAGCGTAGTTGATGAGGCTGTTGCCAGAGGATGCCAATCAATTGCCTATACATACTCTGAGCCCACCATTTTCTTTGAGTATGCTCTTGATGTGGCCAGGCTCGCCCGTCAGTCCGGGCTTAAGAATGCCTTCGTGAGCAACGGCTACATGAGCGAAGAGGCTTCCGGAGCGATAATCCCTGTATTGGATGCAATTAACATCGACCTGAAGGGCGATGATCAATTCTATAAAAAAATCTGCGGCGCAAAGTTAGAGCCCGTAGAGCATAACATCGAGCTGTTCTGGAAGAGGGGTGTATGGGTTGAAGTGACCACGCTTCTCATCCCAGGCTACAACGATTCAGAGGCTGTGCTCAAGGAGCTTGCAGGCTTTCTGGCAAGTGTCAGCCCTGATATGCCATGGCATGTCTCAGCATTTCATCCCATGTATCGCATGAGAGACGTTCCCAGAACCGGCATGGATTCCCTTCTTCGCGGACTGAAGGCCGGACGCGATGCTGGACTCAAGCATGTTTATGCTGGAAACATCACAGGCGAAAGCGAGAATACCATCTGTCCAGCCTGCGGTGAAATGCTCATCGAGAGGCTTGGATACAGGATTCTGAGAAATTCCATTGTAAATTCGCATTGCCCGAAGTGCGGGACAGCCATTGCCGGTGTCTGGGCCTGATTGGGGCTGCACACCTGATCGGGGCTACGCAAATACTCTTAAGTATCGGGCTGGCCCCTTAATTCTCCTCATATGTCATTTTGCTCTGTAGAAGAGGCGATAGCAGATATCAGAGCGGGACGATTCATCATAGTCCTGGACGACGAGAACCGTGAGAACGAGGGAGATCTCGTCATTGCTGCAGAAAAGGCAACGCCTGAGGCGATAAACTTCATGATTCGCCATGCTCGCGGCCTCGTCTGCATGCCAATGACGGCAGAGAGGCTCGATGAGCTGGACCTGCCTCTCATGACCGCCCAGAACACTGAGTCCATGCACACCGCATTTACTGTATCTGTTGATGCCAGAATCAATACGACCACTGGAATATCGGCCTTTGATCGGGCAACGACCGTGAAAACGCTGATAGACCCAAAAAGCAGAAGAAGCGACATAGTCACGCCTGGACATCTCTTTCCCCTGCGCGCAAAGGAGGGGGGCGTGCTGCAGCGTACAGGTCACACCGAGGCCTGCATTGACCTGGCCCGGCTGGCGGGGCTCTATCCTGCCGGAGTCATCTGCGAGGTCATGAACGAGGACGGAAGCATGGCCAGGCTTCCTGAGCTTTTGAAATTTTCTGAGAAGCATGGGCTCAAGATGCTCACCATCGAAAGCCTCATCGGCTATCGCATGCAGCGCGAGTGTCTCATTCGAAAGGTCTCTGACGTGAGCATGCCAACTGATTATGGATACTTCAGAGCCATAGGCTATGAGTCCATTTTGGATGGACAGTGCCATATCGCCTTGGTCTCCGGCGATCCGACGGCCTCAGATGCTCTTGTTCGCGTCCATTCAGAGTGCCTGACTGGAGATGTCTTCTCCTCCAAACGCTGCGATTGCGGCGAGCAGTTGCGAAGAGCTCTTCAGCTAATCAGCGAGAACGGAAACGGAGTCCTGCTTTACATGCGCCAGGAAGGCAGGGGCATCGGCCTTGCCAATAAGCTGCGCGCTTACGCATTGCAGGACGCAGGGTCTGATACAGTTGAGGCCAATCACAAGCTCGGCTATCCTGCAGACCTCCGGGATTATGGCATTGGAGCCCAGATTCTTGTAGACCTTGGAATCAGACAGATGCGTCTTTTGACAAACAATCCGCGAAAGGTCATCGGCCTTGAGGGCTACGGCATGAAGATAGTTGAGCGCGTGCCCCTGGAGATCGAGCCCAACAGCATCAATAGAAAATACTTGGAGACCAAGAGGGATAAAATGCATCACCTCCTTCTCCAAAAAGACACAACCTGATCAGTCAATTGCTATGCGCTTCCTGGCTGTGATGACCTCTTTGGGAAGGGTTATCGATAAGACGCCATCATTTAGCCTGGCAGTTGCAGCATCCATTTTAACTCCCGCAGGAAGCGAGACCGTGCGCTCGAATTTTTTATAGGTGCGCTCGCGCCTGTGATAGTTCTCTCCAACGGATTCCGTACTTTTCTCCCTGGTGGCCACCACTGACAGCTCATTTTCAGAGATTGTGATGTCAACATCCTTCTTGTCTATGCCGGGAAGGTCCATGGTTACTACGATCTCTCCGTCTGTCTCCGAGACATCCGCCAATGGCTGGAAAATGCCGCTTTTATCTCCAGAAGTCTCAACATCCTCCATAAGCTCGCCCATGCGCTTTTGCATTCGCTCCATCTCATCAATATACTTGGACTCTATGCTTGAGAGCCCCAGGTCCTCTTTGAGCCGATTCATTCTCTTTTGAAGCCTCTTCAGCTCCTCTGCAGGTATCAATCCCGTCATTTAATCACCATTAGATTCATGGCGTCTGCAGCTTATATTATTTCCTACAGATATGCCTCTTGAATGGCTATCACCTCTGCGGAGTCCCTTGCATTCTCGTATTCCTGGAGCGGCTCGCGGTTCAGCTCAAGAAAGACATGCCCCCAGTTGAATTTCGATAAGATCAGCTCAGCCTGAGGCCTTTCTCCCAGTATGATCAGCCCGGCGGCGAGCGCCTCCACAGTTGAGAGCTTGAAAGGCTTGCCATAGTTCACAGGATTTGCAGCCACCAGAAATGGCAGTGCCCTCTCCTGCAGCTTGAAATGCGAGAATACCTCTTCAGCATGAGCCCAGCTGCAGTCCAGGGCTGCGAGGCCTCTTGCTCCCCTATCTTCAGGAGAGAGCGCTTTTTTGGAGAATGGGCTCAAAACCAGGAATGACCTGAGCTGGTTGATGCGGGTTGTTATGCGAACCAGATCAAAGCGTGCCAGCTTTTTTCCTGAACATTTCTTCGGATCGCACTGGTTTGCATGGTAGACCAAAAGTTGCATAATGTTATTGGTCCACCGATAATCCTATTAACATTGTGTTCATCTGCTCTAGCCTAGCCATTGAGCGAGGAGCTTTCTGATGAGCGAGGTCTCCAAAGAGTACGATTTCGGCAAGATAGAAGAGAAATGGGTGCAGAGCTGGGACAGCTCAGTCTACCACTTCGACTGGCAGTCAAAGAAGCCACAGTACATAATAGACACTCCCCCACCATATCCCACGGGAAACTTCCATATCGGAAATGCTCTCAACTGGTGCTATATCGATTATGTGGCCCGCTATAAACGCATGAGGGGCTATAATGTCATGTTTCCGCAGGGCTGGGACTGCCACGGCCTTCCCACTGAGGTAAAGGTCGAGGAGCTGAACCACATAACCAAAAACCAGGTCCCAAGAGAGGAATTCAGGCGTCTGTGCGAGAAGCTCACCGAGGAGGCGATCGATCGTTTTCACAAGTCGATGGGAAGGCTCGGTTTGTCAATTGACTGGTCCAATGAATATGTGACCATGAAGCCTGAGTATTACGTCAAAACGCAGACATCGTTTGTGCGCATGTATGAAAACGGCCTGATCTATCGCGAGGATCATCCAGTCAACTGGTGCCCACGTTGTGGCACGGCCATTGCCTTTGCAGAGGTTGAGTATGACTCACGCACGACCACACTCAACTACATGCGCTTTATCTCTGTTGATGGTGAGATGCAAATCGCCACCTCCAGGCCCGAACTTCTGCCCGCCTGTGTGGCTGTGGCAGTCAATCCCAATGATGAACGCTATCAGAAGTTCATAGGCAAGACAGTAAGAGTTCCAATATTCAACTACGAGGTTCCGGTTCTGGCAGATCCTGTTGTTGACACGAGCTTTGGGACAGGCATTGTCATGATCTGCACATTCGGTGACCGGCAGGATGTGAGGTGGTGGATGGAGCATCATCTGCCGCTTCGCCAGGCCATAGGCCGCGAGGGCAGGCTGACAGACGTCGCCGGTCCCTATGCAGGGCTCTCGGTGACCGAGGCCAAGACAAAAATCACCGAGGACATGTTGAGCGAGGGCATAATTTTCAAGCAGGAGCCTCTGAGCCAGAATGTGGGCCTCTGCTGGAGATGCAAGACTCCAATTGAGATTTTATCTGAGAGGCAGTGGTTTGTTCGAATCAATAAAGAGGAGATCAAGAAGACCGCTGAGGAGATCAACTGGGTGCCACCACACATGCAGGTTCGCCTCAGGAACTGGGCGGATTCGATGGAATGGGACTGGTGCATCTCCAGGCAGAGGATCTTCGCGACGCCTATCCCGGCCTGGTACTGTCGCGCCTGCGGAGAGGTAATGGTGGCAAAAGAAGAATGGCTGCCGCTTGATCCCAATCAGAAGATGCCTCCTGTGAAATGTAAATGCGGAAGCTCTGATTTCATTCCGGAAAAAGATGTACTTGACACCTGGATGGACAGCTCGATCTCTGCTCTGGCTGTGGCTGGATGGCCAGAAAGAAAGGATCTGCGCATGCCCACGCAATTGAGGCCCCAGGGGCATGACATCATCCGCACATGGGCTTTTTACACCATATTGCGCACCAAATCCCTGGAAGGGGTGAGGCCGTGGGACACCATTCTGATCAACGGAATGGCTCTTGGCGAGGACGGGCACAAGATGTCCAAGTCCCTGAACAATTTTATTCGTCCTGAGGAAGTCTTCGAGACCAATGGAGCTGATGCTCTGCGCCAGTGGGGTGCCATGGGCGGCAGCCCCGGAAACGATATCATGTTCCAGTGGAAGGAGATAACTGCAGCGAGCCGCTTCCAGCAGAAGCTGTGGTCCATATTCCGTTTCTCTCTTCCTTTGATTGCGAAAGTCGATGCAAAGCCCGGCCAGGTCGATCGCTGGCTGCTGGGTGAGCTGGATCAGCTTGTCGAAAAAGTCACTCAATATATGGACGCCTTCCAGTTCGACGAGACCATGAAAGCCATTCGAGGCTTCGCCTGGGATGTTCTCGCAGACAACTACATCGAGCTGGTCAAAGCGCGTCTCTATGGGCCTGATAGCCCTGAAAAGAAGGCTGCACAAAACACATTGTACACTGCCCTGGAGACGATCGCCAGGCTCATGGCTCCATTTACGCCCTTCATTTCAGAGGAAATCTATCATACGCTGACAGAGAAGAGCGTGCATGTTTCGAGCTGGCCTGAGACTCTGGGAGTATCCGTCGATCCGGCAGGGCTCTCAATAAAAGAGATTGCTGCGGCATTGAGGCGCTACAAGGCCGAAAAGGGCCTCGCCCTGAATTCTCCACTTCCTGGGATTGTGGTCTATTCCGACCTGGGCCTTGAGACCTTCGATCTTTCAGGAGTTGCAAACTCGCCAGTCGAGAGCCGTTCGGGCCGCCCGGATATCGAAATGAAGCCCGTGGCAGTCAAGCCGCAGATGAAGATCCTGGGTCCCAGGTTCAAGGACAAAAGCGGCAGGATAATCAAGGCTCTTGGGGCAATGGACCCGGCAGAAGTCGCAGCCCAGAAGGCAAAGGGAGCTATAGTGGTGTCCCTGGATGGCGAGGCTGTCGAGATACCTGCAGAGGCTGCAGAGATCGTGGTTGAGACGCTTTCAGCCGGACTGGCTGTCGATGTCCTGCAACTGGAAAAGGCCACGGTGATAGTTCGAAGATGATCGAGGTCGAGGTCAAAGCCAGCGCTCCTGCTGACATCGCCAGGAGGATCATCGCCATTGGAGGCATACCGAAGGTGGTCGAGAACCACTATGACCTCTATTTCAATTCTCCCATTTGCGATTTTAAACGAAGCGATGAGGCTTTGCGAATACGCATAAAAGAAGGTGGTGCGCGTCTGACATACAAGGGGCCAAAGCTCGACAGCACCACCAAGTCCCGCCTTGAGCTGACTGTCAGAATCGATGATGTTCAGCAGATGCAGGAGATCCTTCTGGCCCTTGGTTTCGTCCTATCAGCTCAGGTAAAAAAGAGGCGGAGCAAGTATCTCTATCAGGATGTGACGATCGCAGTCGATGAGGTGGAGGGCCTCGGCTGTTATGTGGAAGTTGAAGGGCAGGGCGCAGGAGACTACGAGCAGGTGAGGCAGAAGGTGGTTTCTGTCATGAGCCAGCTTGGCCTGACACAGTCCATCAGAAGCTCGTATCTTGAGCTATTGGAAGAGATGCGCATGGGTTTGGCAGAGGCAAAGAGAGTGCAAATCTGATGTCCGAAAGTTCGCGGCTCCAGGTTTTCGCGATGCTCTTCTTCGTGATAGCAGTCCAGATTCTGGCACTGGCAGTCACGCCTGCAATATCCGCAAGTGACAGCAGAGTCTTTCAAGATCCGACATCCGCCGCCAATCCGTTTGTCTATATGATCCTGATCCTTGGCTTCACGGCTCTGCTTCTTTTGGCAATGAAAAAGAACAAGGGCTGGATCATCAGCGGGTTCATACAGCTATCCATCGCGTCGAGCATTTACTATCTGGCAGTGGCATTTTTGCCGCCGCTTTATGCCCTTTTGCCAACTGTCGCAGTGCTCCTCCTCATTCGCTATTACCCTGAGTGGTATGTCATAGATGCCTTCGGCATTGCCGTGTGCGCTGCAATCAGCTCACTATTCGGAGTGAGCATGACGACTCTGCCTGCCCTCATGCTTCTTGTCATCCTGGCAGTCTATGATGCCATCTCCGTTTACAAGACCAAGCACATGGTCTCATTGGCAGAAGGGGTGATCAGGATGAAGGCTCCGCTGCTCTTCGTGGTTCCAAAGAGCAGAAGCTACAGCTTCAGAAAGGAACAGGCGCATCTCAGCAACAATGAAAGTGCCTCTCAGATAAAACCCGGAACAGATAACGTCCAGGCTTCAGGCAGTCCAGCAGGCAGGAGGGGTGCCTATTTCCTGGGGCTTGGTGACGCCATCATTCCCACCATTCTGGTCATATCAGCCTACACGTCGCTTCCATCTGGAGGGCCTTTCGGAGTGAATTATCCGGCCATCGGCTCAATGCTCGGGACGTATCTCGGCTTTCTGCTCCTCATGACGACATCGCGAGACCGGCCCCAGGCGGGGCTTCCTTTTCTCAATTCAGGCGTGATACTGGGGTTTTTGGTGGGATGCGCAATAGCTGGAATCAGGCCGTTCTAGCTGATTCTGGGGTTTGGGATCCATTTGCAGGAAATGCTTTCAAGCGAAAGCAATCTATTCAGGGCGAAGAATAAGTGATTCAAATGGAGATCTTAACCTGGTTTGGCAGAATCGACCTGGATAGCGGTGCAGTTCTAGACTTACCAGTGCAGAATAATGCTGCCGTCATGCTTCCTTCCAGGGAGGAGGCCCGAGCCTATCCAATTCCTCAGCCAGATCTGCGCGCCATTGCAAGGAAGGCAGGTCTGTTTTCTGGAGACGATGAATACAACGAAAGGCTGAGGGCTGCTGCAATCTCTCTTGCAAAGAGAAAGATCGAAGAATCTGCCACAGCCGAAAAGGATCTCCTCTTTGCAATGGAGGCCCTTGACGGCATGTCCCAGGCCATCAATCTTCTGGATGAGAGGCTTTATGAATGGTCCCGTCTGCATCGCCAGGAGATAGTGCATGGCAGAGATCTGGCAGAGGGGCTCGTGAATGATGACAGGATGGGCCAGCTGGCTGCAACCATTTTAGGCCTCCGTGCCTCTCGGAAGATGCTGGAGGCCGGTGTCTCCTCCTCAGTGTCGTCTTTTGCACCCAATCTTTCTCTTCTCGCGGGTCCTGTCCTGGCAGCAAGGCTCATCTCCCGCGCTGGAGGCCTTTCTCGCCTGGCTTCCATGCCCTCAAGCCGGGTGCAGATCATGGGCGCAGAGAAGTCGCTCTTCAAGCATCTCGCAGGTGCAGCTCCTTCTCCCAAACACGGCATAATCTATCGCCATCCCGCAGTCATCGGATCTCCCAGAAGGCTGAGGGGAAAAGTCGCACGCGCCCTGGCTGCTAAACTGGCCATTGCAGCTCGCCTCGACAGCTTTCAAGCAGGCCTGTCTCCTGATCTGCAGGCTTCCTTGGAGGCTCGATTGAAAGACATAAAGCAGAGAGGACGCACCAAATCGAAATCGAAGGCAGGCAGATAATAATCATATAAGGATCAGATTTATATTCAGGGTCCAGTCATGATTAATCTGGAGTTGAGGTGGGCAGATGAGATGTCATTCCAAGTTTTTGGTGTTCAGGTGTTTGGTTGTGTCGGCATTATTCCTGTTTGCAGGCATCAGTGTGTTCGTTCCTGCCGTGGCGGGCACAGAACAGAACCTCACCGAGCATTCCTGGGTTTACAATCAGGGAACAATAAATGAAATGCGCATCTATCAGTCCGAATCAGGCTACAACGGCCAGAAACTTGTCGTGGGAACCAGGGGCACAGGCACAGTCTCCAGGACCATCGATGCCTCGGTCTACGGCGGCTATGAAGACGAAAATTATAATGAAATCATGTTCAATGAGTGGGGCGTATATCAGAACCGTCCCACCAAATTTGCAGCGCCCATCACTAAGAGCGATCTCAAAAATGCGCTCTGCGCCAAGAACTATGAGGTCGGCTCTGTCTTCTCTGAGAGCTATTCTGAGCTCAATGAGCTGATCAAGGACACAACCATTGAGCAGGATATAAACAACTCCGTTTACAGCGTCCATTCCGAGGTGGAAGGGACTATGAAGGTGGGTGCAAGAGTCCAGAAGAGCGCATCCTCAACGCCTCTTTATGTGATGACTGGAGTATATTCTGGTTACACCAACTTCAGAATGTCGATGGAGACCGGCAATGCGTCGGTTCTGACCCTGCCCTGCCCGTGAGACGGCACA
>DAONDW010000051.1:0-2884 GCA_035402785.1 Methanothrix sp.
GCCAGGATGATCTGGGAGGTGATGGAGAGAAGGAACCTCGGCTCCGCACCCATGCCCACCAGAAGGGCAGAGGGAACCAGGAAATCGCACATCCAGATGAGAGCGGTGAGGGCCGCCATGACCGGCGTGCAGCGCAGCGTCTCTCTGGCAAGATGAATTCCAGCCTCGCGAAAGAGCCAGATCTCCTTTTCAAGAGAATAAACCAGCGGCCTGTTGCCAGTCTTTTTCTTCAGCCAGGCCATGAATCCTGCAATCCTCTCTGGCCTGTGAACCAGTTGCCATAGAAATGCAAGCAGCAGGACAAGCAGCACTATGAAAAAAGCCCCTATCTTCAGACCAAAGCCTGTGAGGAAGTTGGAGAAGATGAGAAACAGGGCCAGAGATGCCACAAAGAAGATGCTGTCTAAAAGCCTCTCGCCTACAGCCACAGCCGTGGCGCTGCCGTAGCTCATGCCGTCGTCTGCGAGAATCTTGATCCTCAGAGGCTCTCCTCCAGCAGAAGAGGGCGTGAGGGCAGCGAGAAAGTTCGAGGCCAATGTTGAGATGAGTGAGAGGCGAAAGCTGATCTTATGCCCAGCAAGCGAGGCCAGGAGCTTGAGCCTGACTGCATAAAACACCCACGAGAGCATATGAAGGAACAGACCCAGAGCCAGGAAGCCTAACTGGATCTGTGAGATGAGCTTCCAGCTAAAATTTGCCTCTGTAAATTTTAATATGATTATTATCGAAGCCAGGCTCATCAATGTTGCGATCAGTGCAGCTTTTGCTTTATCATTTTTGAACTTGAAGCTCAAATTCCCTTCTCCACGATCATGCCTGAGACGGAATACGTCATTGCCGCATAATCTATGCTCAAATACATGTTTAAATCCAGGTTTAAATCCATGCTTAGATCCATGGGCATTATTTATCAGCCTTCAGGAGACTTCGCGATATACTGCTTGCATGAGATCAAGCGCTTTTTCCCAGGAATAATTCTCCAATACCGCATCTCTGCCATTTTCCCCAAGCATTTCTCGTCTGTGCCGGTTTTCGTGAAGCGATAAGATGAGTTCGGCCAGCTCCTCCTCGCTCGAATAGATGCATCCTCCTTTGCTTGCCACCTCATTGACTCCAGGTGTGTTGAAGGCCAGAACCGGCGTCTCACAGGCCATGGCTTCCAGGAGTACTATTCCAAAGGCCTCCAATCTATTCTGGGTGGGCAGGACAAGCATCTCTGCACGGGAGATTGTATCTATAAACATGCTTCGCTCAAGCCTGCCAGTGAACTTCGCCCTGACATTCAATCTGGCTGCAGTCTGCTCCAGCCATCTGCGATCATAGCCGTCTCCCACGAGCACCAGGTCCAGATCTGCGGTCCTTTGCACCTGCTGCATGGCAATCAGAAGGGATAGAACGCCCTTATAGCTGACCATTCGCCCTGCATAGAGCACATAATTCTCCTTTTCTTTGACAGGAGGATAAAGCGAGACATTTATGGCATTTGGAACCACTCTGACCCGATCCATGTGGTCTTGAAGGAACGGAGAGGTCTCAGCATAGCTTTTAGTTGTGGCAATTATCGCATCAGCGCTTTGCAGTACTGGCTGGACCATTTTTGCATTGATTTTCTCTAAAGCTGCGCCAAATTTTCGTGGCATGGCATGTCCGTTGACGTTCTCCGGAATTGTGACATCATTGTGGTAGGTGACGACATGCGGTTTAGCATGACGGAGCATGAATGCAAATAATGGGCTG
The DNA here is from genome assembly GCA_035402785.1 of Methanothrix sp. Classification (GTDB taxonomy): domain Archaea; phylum Halobacteriota; class Methanosarcinia; order Methanotrichales; family Methanotrichaceae; genus Methanothrix. The sequence continues at coordinate 1,738 of DAONDW010000051.1, forward strand.
GGGATGTGGCTGTGGCAGACATCTGCTTGCAGAATTGGGATTTTGACTGGCATTGGAGAATAGAACAGGTCTATGCAAGGTATGCGAATCATCTCGCCATTCCAGCTTCCGCAGGATGAAGCAACAATAACCTGATGGCCTCTCCTGACCAACCCGTCTGCCAGCTCCTTTACATGATACTCCACACCACCGACATGGGGCGGGAAATAGGGCGATATTTGAATTATCTTCATGGATAGGGCGATATGACTGCAATCTTGCTGGAGGATGGATATCATCCTTTTTCAATCTTTTTCCCGGCATCTTCGTTCAGGCAAAAGCCGCCATAAATCTTAATAGATAAAACCGCATATAAGATAGCCTGACATGATGATCATGAGACTTGCGATCCTGATTGTTGCGATCACTGCGATTATAGCTTTGCAGATCAATCAATCCAGCTCTATTCTGGATGGCGGACTGGGGCTTAACGCAGATCAGCTCATAGATCAGAGCAATGGGAAATACCACTATTCAATTGGCATGCCTGAAAACCCACAGGATTCAAGAGAGGAGTGGAGCGAAAAGAGCGGCATCGACTTCAACAAGACCGGGGTTCTATCCAAAAACAATACGCCAGACACCACCGCCAAAGCCTCCAGAAGCTCGATTCAAACCTCTGCGACTGTGACATATCAGACTGCTGGCAATGGGAGTCAGGGCCAGGCCAGCGCGGCAATCATCTCCTCGCCTGCCACTGAGCCGTCCCTGGAAGCATCTGCAGAGCAGGTATCTGAAGCTCTTGCCAGGCCAGAAGGATCATCTGGCGCGGCAGCATCAGCCGCAAGCATGGACGGAAACTGGACATTCAGGCTCAAGGACAGCAAAAACAGAATACTGGCTCTCAGGCTCATTTCCTCTGACGACTCGATATTTGGAACAGGAACCATGAATGATGGCGGAGACACCATGAAGGCCTCTGCTTCCGGCTCGGTAGCTGCAGGAAATATCAGTTTGGATGTGATTACCACCGGCACAGTCAGTCTCTTTCGGCTTGAAATGGCAATGAACGCCAGTGAGAGCATCGTTAGCGGAGAATACAGAGCCTTTTCAAAGGACAGCAACCCCTGGACGGGGACAGTCCAGGGAAAAAGAGCTGACTGAATTG
>DAONDW010000051.1:2984-7800 GCA_035402785.1 Methanothrix sp.
AAGCTCTTCATATCGATCTGCCCGCCCTTGATCTCCACGTATTTGTATTCGGCGCAGGGCTTTTTGTTCCAGGACCCTGTATTTATTGCGCCGTTTAGCATCACCTGCGGGAAGGGATCATGGGTATGACCGTAGACCAGAGTCTCATCCTTTTCCATTCCGAGATACATTGCCCTGGCGCTTGAAATGGCAATTTCGTCAACCAGTGGGCGTGCATTTATCATTCGTCTGTCTGGCGGGTTGAACATCGAATCAATTGCACCTTTGATATTTTCAGGCAACCTCTTCAGGCCATCCAGAGCAGTTTTGGATCTCTCATAGGACTCCCATAAAACGTCAGCGGCATTTCCCGTATCATCTCCGGCCAAGCAGAGGCCCTCGGAAAATGTCTCGTAAGCGGATATGCTTTTGTAATAGGGATTGGCTAAAACCTCAAGCTGATATCCATGAATGAAGAAGAATTTTTTGCCGCTTTCGGTTAAATGCAGCTCTTTGGTCACATTGAATGGATAATAACTATCTTTGAGAATATTGTACATATTCAGCATATGAAAATCATGATTTCCAACAATGTAATGGATCTTGATCCTGTCTTTCATTTCCATGAGCTTTGATATCACCGGCTCGCTTTCCATCATGGCCTTGACAAAATCCCGACGCCACAGGTCTATGATATCTCCCAAAAGGACCAGCTCTCCGCCGTTTGCTAACTGCTTATCGGAGATGGAATTTAAAAATTGGAGAAATTTGGCATCATCTTTTTTTGTCTTCGGATCATCTCTCTCTGCGAGATGTGCATCGGATACTACAATAATCATAATAATGTTTTTGAGCTTTTTGTTATTTGAATTTATCTCAAGATATATGTGCAGCAGGATATGGCAATTATGATCCAATGTGAGCATTTGAGCGACTGTTTCAAGCCATTGATTGCGATTATTGCATTGAATGTCATTTCACTGGACCGGTGCTGTGCGCGCAGCATCCGCTCATATCAGACAGACGCATGGCTTTTCAGATGAAATGGACAAAATATTATTAGCCTATCAGCTCCATCCTTTTCCCGTGAAAAATCGCGAGGTTGCCGATATCCTTTATCAGATGGCTGAACTGCTGGAGCTTCATGCCGAGAACCGCTTCAAGATCATAGCCTACAGCAAGGCTGCAAGGGCCATTGAGATGCTGCCTGAGGACATCAGCACAGTATGCCGGGAGAAGAGGCTTTTGTCGATACCTGGCATTGGAAAGGCCATTTCCTTCAAGGTGGAGGAGTATCTGAGAACAGGCCAGATAAAGTCTCATCAGGAGCTTCTCGCACAGACTCCGCCAGGTCTGGCCGAGCTTCTGCAGATATCGGGCCTGGGCCCCAAGACCATCTTCCTCCTTCATGAGAAGCTGAATATAACCAACATCGAAGAACTGGAGATAGCTGCCAGGGAGCACCGCATCAGAAGGCTTCCGAGAATGGGTCCTGTTCGCGAAGCGAATATTCTGAAATCAATTGAAAGATACAAAAAGCGCAGCACTCGCATACTCTACAGCTCAGCCGAGCCTGTGGTAAACCAGATCATCGCATTCCTGCACAGCCAGGAGGGCCTGGAGCACATCACTGCTGCTGGCAGCTTTCGCAGGGCAAAGGAGACTGTGGGAGACATCGATATCCTGGCCACAGCCAGCCATCCTGAGCAGGTCGTGGCGGCCTTTTCGCGCATGCCTGCTGTGCAGGAGGTGCTGGCCAGCGGTCCCACAAAGGCCAGCGTTATAGTGCATGATACAATTCAGGTGGACCTCAGAATCGTGGAGCACCGATCTTACGGCACAGTCTTGCAGTACTTCACAGGCTCCAAGGAGCATAACGTCAAGCTCAGACAGATTGCGCAGAGCCGCGGATATTCTCTGAGCGAATATTCTCTGACGAGGCTTTCAGATGGCACAGACCTGTTTTTCGATCAGGAGGAGGACGTCTATCAGGCTATTGGTCTGCAGTATATTGCGCCAGAGATGAGAGAAGACAGGGGAGAGATCGAGGCTGCAATGAGCAGAAGGCTGCCGCAGCTATTGGAGCTGAAGGATGTAAGAGGCGACCTTCACATTCATAGCAACTGGTCGGACGGAAGGGCGACGATTATAGAGATGGCACAGGCCGCTCAGGCTCTCGGCTATGAGTACATAGCGCTATGCGATCATTCTCCGTCTGTCGGAATAGCTGGCGGCCTGTCTCCTGAGAGGCTGGAAGAGAAGCTCACGGCTGTGGAAAAGGCCAACGAAGAGCTGGAGGGCATCGCAGTTCTGGCAGGCACCGAGGTGGACATCAAAGCTGACGGAAGACTGGATTATCCGGATGAACTTCTGGCCAGGTGCGATGTGGTTGTGGCCTCGGTTCACATGGGCCAGCAGCAGAGCGAAAGGGCGATCACTGGAAGGATCATCTCGGCCATGGAAAACGAAAACGTGGACATAATCGGGCATCCGACAGGCAGGATCATCGATCAGCGAGAGCCGTATGACCTGGACATGCCTTCGATCCTGAAAGTCGCTGCCAGGACGGAGACTGCTCTGGAGATCAATTCCTATCCAGGGAGGCTTGACCTCAATGATGTCAATGCGAGGGCTGCCAGGGATGCCGGAGTGAAGCTGTGCATAAATTCGGATGCCCATGATGCAGAACAGCTTTCGACCATGAAATATGGGGTGAACGTGGCGCGCCGGGCGTGGCTTGAAAAGAAGGATGTTCTCAATGCGCTGCCCTTAAAGGAGCTTCTGACTGCGCTAAAGACAGGATAGATGGAGTGCGAACAGGCGCGAACAGGCATGAGATGGCGTGAACAGGCACGAGAAGACAGGAACAGGGATGAAAAGAAAGGAACAAAGATGAACAGGCATATGAGGTGTGAATAGCCATGTCTTTCGGGTCGTTCATTCCATGAAAGCCTTAATAATATGACATGGAAAAATGGCGCATCATGAGAATTAACAATCAAGCCAAGGTCGGGCTGGCGACTATGGCCTGCCTCTTCGCTCAGGGATATATTTTCTCCTTTATCCTGCAGGTGGAGCCTCATCCCATTGTATCCTTTGTGCCGCTTCTGCCATATGTTGCCTATATTTATGCTAGGGGAAAGAGGACGTGGTATTATAACCAGCCCCTTTACTGGATTTTAGCAGTCGTAGCGTTCACAGTTATGGATATCATTCCCTTTGCCATGGGCATGGGATGATTTCCACTGGAAATCTATATATCTTAGATCCGCGTTAGTCTGCGCCCGTGCATAATCCAGAGATCAATACAGAGACGATGATCACTCTAATAGGTTTTTTTGGAGCTGTTTTGCTCCTCCTAGATGTTGTGGTATTTAAATAAACTGATAAATATATCGCTAAGAATCACGAAAATTAATCTGATGAACATGATGATGCCATGAGTTGAACCTGAAAAGTCCAGATCGACAAATGCAGAAAATAGGATCGGGGGATTCAGGAAGGAGGAATAGAACCTGAAGGCGTTCCCCCGAGGATCATTATTTCCATCTGATTGATGCAACATGATTGAGGAGTTTCAAACCCTTGAGAATACAGCTTCCTTTTTTAAAGTATGTCCGTTCATAGCATTTAACACTTTCGATATATTGAATGTGTGTTGGAGAATACTATCAATAATTTTTTATAAGTCAGATGACGAACTGTGGGCGAAGATTAGATGTAGCAGAGGCAGAAATGATCACATCAATTGTGAGTCCATCGAAATATCCTTGCAATAGGCCTGGGAGCGGAGGTCTGAAGCATTGAAGAGTATGCCTGCAGAAGACATAGCTGAAAAGCAGAGAGCACTGGCTGTCTGCGAGAGGATGCTGGCCTTCGAGATGGACCTGTCGCAAAAAAGCAATGTCCTGCGAAAGATCGGCGACTATTGCGTCGAAATTCTCCAGCAGAAAAACGATAGGAAGACCTGCGAGAAGGCCATTGCCGCATACGAAGAGGCCCTTCTCTTTTACACTGACACTGAAGAGCGCCATTTAGCCCATCGCGCCAGAGTTCTGAAGGGGTTGGGCTATTGCCGTGCTGCTCTGGCGGACTATGTGCAGCGATCCAGCAATCTCAACTGCGCCATATCTCACTGGGAGCAGGCGCTGCAGTTCTATCCGCCTGCCCAGGCTGCCAGAGATCATGCCTGGCTGCAAAATGAGCTTGGATCAGCATATCGAAAGCTTGCAGAGCTTGAATGCAGGAGGGAGAACGGCAAGAAGGCAGTTGAAGCCTGCGAGGCTGCTTTGCGCGTTTATAATCTGAAGGACTGCCCGGTGCATTATGCATCTGCTATGGCAAATCTGGCCAGCGCCCGGTTGATCCTCGCCCAGGCAGCCAGCACTCCTGCAGGCGAGGCTGAGGGGATCAAGAGGGCCATATCCTCATATCGGGAGGCGATTTCAGTTTATTCCGAGGCCCGGCATCCACAGCAGTATGCTGCCATGAAAAACAACCTGGCCATAGCCTATCTCACCCTCTCCGAGGTGGAAGACAGGGCGGAGAACTGCAGGAAGGCCCTGGCTGCCTGCAAGGAGGCGCTTGTTTACAGGAGGCTTGAGGACCAGCCGCTTGCCTATGCTGCGCTTCAGAACAATCTGGGAAATGCCTATCTTGCTCTTGCCGAGGAGGAGGCAGAGGAAGAAGAGAAAGAAGAGGCACAGATGGTGGCAGAGGAAGAGGCGAAAGCTGCGGCTGTGAAGAAAGCAGGCAAGGACGTGCATAAGCTCCAGGCAGGCGATATCGCTGATGATGAAGACAATAATGAAAAGGATTATAATAAGGATAATAATGG
>DAONDW010000051.1:7900-9095 GCA_035402785.1 Methanothrix sp.
ATATCGCTGATGATGAAGACAATAATGAAAAGGATTATAATAAGGATAATAATGGCGAGTACTATAATAGTGATAAGAATTATAATGATAATACTAATGATACCAATGGTGAGGATGATAAAGATAATGACTGTCTGGAATGCTGCAGGAGGGCTCTTGTGGCCTATGGAAAAGCCCTGCAGGTCTATGACAGGAAAGAGCATCCTCGGCAGTATGCCACTGCTGAGAACAACCTGGCAAATGTCTATTTGACCCTGGCACAGAGGGAAGAGCCGACTGAAAACTGCATGAAGGCCATTCGGGCAGCCACCGAGGCTCTATCCGTCTTTTCCCTGAAAGACTCTCCAGAGGACTATGCCGAGGCCCAGGGCAGTCTGTGGCTCGCGCACCTCATTTTGGCAGAGATCGAGTTTCGGGCAGAGAATTGTGCAGCGGCCCTTGATGCCGCAGCCGAGAGGCTTCTTGCGGTAAAGGAGTTTGGCCAGCCGCTTGATTATGCCTCCAGCTCCAGGGATGTGGCGATCACAGCCACGATGCTTGCAGACCTGGAGGTAAGCACTGAAGCCAAAAAGCAGGACTGCGAGAGGGCGATTTTTGCGGCCCTGGAGGCCTTGCGCATCTATCGGGTGCAGAGCAATCCTTCTGAGTATGCAGAGACGCAGCTATTGCTCTGGGCTGCTTATTCGGCGCTTGCCGAAGTGGAGAGAAGCGTGGACAACTGTCTGAGTGCGATCTCGTCCTGTCAGGCTGCCATCAGAGTCTACGAGAAGACCAGTCCGGCGGAGCATGCGGCAGCCCTCAAGAATCTGGGCTACAGCTTCATCACACTGGCGGAGATCGAAAGCGGGCAGGAGGGCAAGAGGGAGAGGTGCGAGAGCGCAATCGAGGCTTACGAAAGCTCACTGGACTATTTCACAGAAGAAAGAGCGCCTGCAGAACATGCGGATATTTTGCGGGACCTGGCCTATGCCTATGTCTCGCTCTCTGCAGTGGCTGATTCTGATGAGTGCAGCAGAAAGGCTCTTTCTGCCTACAAGCGGGCCTACCGGATTTACCGGAAGCTGGAGGAGCAGCTTGAGAAGCAGGGCGAGCCCACAGCCCATGAAATGCGGGAGCAGGCTGACAAATGCCATCGCTCGATGCAGTCCTGCAAGGCGATATTCAAAGCAGGAAGAAGGGCAAAAGCTGCACAGGC
>DAONDW010000052.1:0-9062 GCA_035402785.1 Methanothrix sp.
ATAAGATCATTTGATATTAATTGAGATTACGGCCAGCACATGGCTGGCCTGTTGAAGACATTGTTGATGATGATCTTCTTTTGGGCTGCAAATCTTTTTTCGGTATTGGCCCAGCCCTGCAACTCATTTGGGTCAAGCATTGAAATGACCCCTGCATAGCTCTCCATTGATCCGAGCAATGCAGGTGATTCTGCATTCTTTGAAATCTGCAATTCTGATGGAAAACCCAGATCTTTTGCACCCATGACATCAAATCTCTTGCAGTTTCCTGTCTGATCGCAGGCCAGGATATGGTCCAATGTCCATGTTCCCGTCTCGCTTGACGGAGAAAACGACATATTTGCAGCATAATATCCATCTCTCGCGTTTCCGGATATTAGATCCGATGTCCCAAGGAGTACGGTCCTGGATTGATTCTTGGACGGGCTGCAAAATACAGCTTCAATTGATTTTATATCGCAACCATCATCGACAATTCGCATCTTCAATGCCACATCTTCGGTAGAGCTGCTCAGCATCAGCTCCTGCGGCGAGATATTGAAGTCCAGAATTTGTGGGAGCGATTTGTTTGCAAGGTCCGGTGAATCGTCAGACTGTGCCATCATCAGCGGGATGCATGAAGAGGCCAATATCAGGCTCATGCATAAAGCCCTGACTACTTTAGCAATAGCTGTCATATTCCCTGCTAATTTCATAATAGTAGTATGAAAATGTTTTGGGCGACTATGAACGCAGCTATGCGTTTCGCCCATGTCAGAGCATGCTCATATCAGAGCAGCACATTTAATTTCAAATCCTTTTGTTAATCCTTTGCAGGATTATCAGCAGGGAGAGAATCGCCGGAATAACTCCAGGAGCTGGCGCGTTCTGTGCCTCCTGTTTCGAAGGTGAACTGTCAGTCTGTTCTCCTGAAGTCTGGCTGCTTTCATTTATGTCCGCTCCGCGAGAGTCAGCAAGAGCTGTGTCGTCAGAGCCGGACTGTTCATTGGTCGTCTGTTCTGAATAGGCAGTATTCTGACCATATGCCTCAACCACATTGACGAAGGCTGTCCTTTTGCCAGAAGGCGCGCTCTTAGCAGCAACATCCACCACGAAGGAGTAGTTGCCTGGCGGCACATTTCCGACCTTTACCGAGCAGTTGTATTGGGTCACGCCTGCTGGATAGACATTTTTTATCATTTTTGGGCAACCGATTTCAAGTCCTTCGCTCTCGTTCTTGAAGACCAGCTCAACATAGTCCCTTTCGCTGCCAAGACCCTTGACTGATACCGTGAAGTTTGCCTCGCTGTTTGCAGTAGCAACTATGGGCGTTACATTGATCACCTGGAACCAGTGGGAGGCATTAGCCTGCCCTGCCAGGAGCAGTGTGAAGAAAACCAGAATAATTAATAAATGATCTTTCATGATCAAATCGATACATCGATAGTTATAAAGAGGTTTCGGGAAATTTCACCACAGCAGTATTCCCGCATACCTCGCAGCATATACCAATCCCACGATCATTACAAGCAGTCCGAAGAACCTCGTGGTCCAGGTGCCAATTGATATATATTTTTCTCCAATTCGCGCTCCAACCGTTCGTGAGAATGTGGCTATGGGAATGATCGGCACGCCGTGGCCCACTCCGAAGATGAAGAGCATCACGCCACCGGCAAGTGGAGTGACATTTTGTGATGCGAGCCAGATCAGCACCGGAAGCACCATGGAAAGGGCACAGGGTGCCCAGCCGAGGGCAAAAAAAATGCCGAGCGTAAAAGCGCCAATGAAGGTGGAGTGCTGGAAGAGTGCGATGGATGTCTCAACTGACCTTTGCAGCAGACTTTTTTTGGCTTCGCCGCTCTCCTTATCCCTGCCTGGCCGGATTTTCGTGGTGATGGGCTCAAGGATTTCCTCCAGAGGCTTGATGTTGCTGATGCCAAGCATTATCATGATCAAGCCCGCCAGAAGGTCGAACAATCGAGAATCACGCACGAACAGCCCGACCTGAGAGATGAAAAGCCCCAGCACGAAGAAGACTGCAGCCATGCCTAAAGTGAAAGCTATTCCCATCATTAAGCCCTCTCGTGAGGAGGAGACGCTCTTTTTCAGATATTCCTCCTTTCTCCTGATGGTCAGAACATAAGAGAACACAGCTATCATGAGTGCTATTGAACACGGGGCCAAAGATGTTAAAATGCCAAGCAAAAACATTCCGAAGGCCGAAACATCCTGTCTGGCGACTTCACCCTCAAACCCCTGCCACTTTGAGCCGCCTACTTCCTTTATTTTGCTGTAGAGCGTCTCAGCGCTCTGCACGCCATCAAGATCTCCCTTTCCCACCTGGTAAACATGATAGATTCCCGCGATATTTCCATTTTTATCTATGAGAAGCAGGGTTGGGTTTGAGGAGCTGCCACCCACATTCCAGTAGTCGAGGAACTTCTTGCCTACTGCATATGGTTCGATGTCCTCGGCCCAGGGCCATGTGACATTGACCTTCCACCACTTTTCGGCCAGAGATTTTCCATCCAGGGAATAAGGATTCTTCCTGAGGTTCAATGTTGCTATCTGAACCTCTGGATGCATGGACTTGAGCTTTGCCAGCTCCTTCACCTGTCCTTTCAGTGATTTTTCGCATTCCACGCATAAGGGAATCTCGATGTTTGTGATATGCAGGATGAGAGGCGACCCGGAGAAGTCGGACAGGGTGAAGTTCTTTCCATCGGTTCCGGTGGCAGTGAACTGAGGTGCCTTGATGGCCTCGGCTGCAAGAGCCTGGCAGGATATGAGACAGAGTGATGCTGCCAGAAGGAGTATTGAAAAAAGAGACTTATGCAGCACAGTCCTGCACCTCTCTCTTGGAGAAAATGGCTGCCACCATCAGCTCCATGAGTCTGCATTCTTCTTGTAGTAATAGATTGCATCCGATATATATGAATCGATACCATCCTGGCTCATGGCATCTATCTGGCTGTGCCAGACCGGCTCGACCTTTCCGTCAGGGCCCGGGGCCAGGGTCACGAAAATTGTCGTGGGAACATACTGACCGCCGCCATCCGGATCATAGACATCGAGAACTTCAAGGGCCTTGAGATAGCCATCTCCCTCCGCCAGAACATCATAGTACTTCAGGTCATCGCCAAATTTATCCACAGCAGACTGGATTCTGGGCATCTGGGTGAGGCACGGCACGCAGTTGCTGCTGTGCACAAGCATGAGCACCGGCTTTTCTTTGAGGTCATCCAGGACCCAGCTCAGATGATCCACAGTAGACCCGGCATTCTCATGCTGATCTGGATAGACCGTCCACCAATCGTCATCTGCCGAGCCTATTTCGTGCGAAGGGACGTAATTGTCCCAGTCTTCGGAAAAAGCAGTCCCCGTAGCTGCAAATACGGCTATTGCTGCATAAAGCAATATTGTGAAGCTGCAAAACCTCTTGAGCATGACTCGAACCCCCGAAATATCAGAAATTATGCACCATCAGGCACAGTCAATTTTATCATTCAACCAGTCCTGCTGGTTCAATAGTCCTGCTGGTCTAATTCAAGATATTGTGCTTTATATTTATCGTTTTTGGACGATTGGATTTTGGCCTGCAGGGTTGGAAAGGACGATATAAGAAGCCCTCATTTTTTCGGGCTGTGACTTACTGATGTTTGGGCTCCTCAATCAAACCTCGGCTGACCAGCAGTCAGTGAAATCCTCCCTTTGCGGTCCTGCAAGTGAAAATTGACAGCAATAAAAACCGAATCCCGCCCCACTGAGCGGGGCCGAGCCTTCTGTCCGCTTCTCTTCTCCAATGGCAGTCTCACGCCTCAAACTGGCTTCGCCACGAGTGTTCCCTTTGGCACGCCTATTTCCGCAGCCACAGCCTCGCACTTGGCCCTCATGATGTAGACGAGCCTGCCTTTTAGCATTTCATCGAATTCCGAGATGGTCTCGAAGTTGCCCATGCCTTTGGAAAGAATCAGCCATTCGGGGTTTAAAAGCAGTTCATGCGCCTCCTTCTGAAGGCTTTCAAGGGCTGTGCCAACGACATCGCCCGTGGCCAGAACCTCGGTGGACGTCATAGCCCTGATTTCGGATGCAGTGACGTCATTTAGCACCGGCTCAGCCTTTGAGCCTATGACGACCCTCTTTCCCATCTCTTCTAGCTTTGATATCACAAAGAGATCAAATACTGCCTCTCCGCAGTTGTCTGTGAGATAGAATATATTGCCAAAGCTATTGAGCCTTCTCTTGACCTCAGCCATGTCTCCATAAAGATTTTCGCGAATGGTGCTGGAAAACACGCCGGCGAATGTGCCATTATCAAAGTCGTGGCCCTTGACTCCAAACTCCATGGAATTGGCAGCAGCCGCGATTCTGATCAGAGCTTCTATTCCATCCTCAGCCTTCTCATAGAATTCCTGAGCAATGGGCAGGAGGCTTGTGGCCACACGGTTGCTCTCATCCTTCAGCTCACAATACGGATCTCTGTTTTTGCTGCGCTGCTTTATGATGTTCTCTCTTTTTGTTCCCACAAGCGCTGGCACTCCGCCCTTGTGACAGGCCATGTAGTCAAGCAGCTCCTCGATTGCAGCCTTCTTTTCGTCTTCACCTGTAAAGACGAGATCGCATTCGAACTTGGCCCTGTCCAGTATGCAGGGATAGCAGTTTGAGGTCATCCTCAAGCCGGACACCTGCCCGCCAGAACTGAGATCACGTCAGGAATTGCCTGCTCAGCCACATGCACGCATGAACCGCCGCTGAGCACAAAGACCAGACCCTTTTCGCCAACCGCATCCAGTATAATCCCTGTCATCTTTGGATATGCGTCGAAGGTGAGATCGAAGCCGCCATAATCATCCTGATGCGAGTCATGCCCGAAGATGACAAAGGCCATCTGAAAATCGAAGTCCCGGGCAAGCTCAAGGGAACTCTTCAATGCAGAAAGGAACCGCTCATCCTTAGCCCCAAATGTGATTCCAATGTCGTAGTTGTTCTTCTCCGGGTCATGTACCTCTTCGCTGCCGCTGTTTATGTTGATGTGAAACACGTCTGCATCATCTTTAAAGAAATCGCGGGTCCCATCTCCAAAATGAGGATCGACATCCACCACGAGAAAGCGAGCAAGCCCCATCTGCTGTCGGAGGTGCCGGATGGCTATGGCAACATCATTGAAGTAGCAGAAGCCCCAGCAGCTGCCTTTTGATGCATGGTGTCCAGCCGTTCCGGTATAAGCAAATGCTCTGCTGGCCTGGCCTTTTGCCACCATCTCTGCTGCAATCATCACGCTGCCCGCTGAGAGCAGCGCCACATCGCGGTAGGGATCGTTTTTCATGTTCATCATATGCGACTGCGTATGGCACTGCTCAACAAGCTCTATTGGAGCAGGTCTCGCTTTGAATACCTGCACATTCTCGCCGTCCACCAGGCCAGACTCCATGAGCTTTTCGAAGGAGGGACGGATTCTCTCTTTGAGAACGCTGAATCCTTTTTTTCCGAAATCCTCATGGTAGATTATGGATAAGAGCATTTTTCCTGCCCCTACAGCTCTGTGATCCTGGGGTATCTCTCGAGCAGCATTCCTTCGACCACAATTGGCATCTGCTTCTTGGCGTCCTTGACTGCAGCCTCCAGTTCCCAGTCAGAGCTTGAGCAGATGGTGATGAGCGGCTCGCCTTTCTTGACGATCTCACCCATCTTCTTATGGATGGTGACGCCTGCCTTTTTATCTGCAGGAGCACCTGCAATGCGTGCCAGTTCAACCAGTCGTTTATTGTAAAACGCAACCACATAGCCACCTGCGGGCGCTAAAATATCCTCGCAGTTCTCGCCAGTGACTATGTCCTCGCTCTTGATCTGTGGATTGCCGCCCTGGGCCTCGATGATCTCCTTGAGCTTTTCAAGCGCTTTGCCGCTTGAGAGGATGCTCTCTGCAGCCTGGTAGCCATCACCTCTGCCTGCAACGCCTCCCATCTCCAGCAATATGCCTGCCAAGGAGAGGCTCTTTTCCTTGAGGCTGTTGGGTCCGCCCTTGTTCTCTAAAAGCGAAAGCGCCTCGCGCACCTCCAGGGCCGGGCCTATTGTGCGGCCTACAGGCGATCCGCCGAAGGTCATGGCGCATTCCACCCGGATGCCCAGGCGCTCGCCAAGATCTATGAGGTCTTTGGCCAGGCCTCGACCGTCATCAGGCGTGGCCAGCTTGGTTCCTGGGCCCACAGGCATGTCCACAACCACTGCATCAGCACCGACTGCACCCTTCTTGGCCATGATGGACGCGAGCATCTGGCTGTAGGGATCTATGGACAGGGCATATTCTGCCTTGATCAGCTTGTCATCGGCTGGAGCGATGTTTGTGGCTCCACCCCAGACTATGACGCCTCCAACCTTTTCAGTCAGCTCTTTGATCTCCTCAGCTGAGAACTCAACTGGTGCCAGGATCTCCATGAGGTCCGCCGTTCCTCCGGCGCCGGTGATGGCGCGAGAGCTTGTTTTGGGAATCAAAAGGCCTGCTGCAGCCACGATTGGGACGACGAGCAGCGAGACCTTGTTGCCTGGAACGCCCCCGATGCTGTGCTTGTCCATGACCGGATGGGTGTCGAAATGAATTCTCTCGCCTGTCTCGATCATGGCTTTTGTCAGCCATTCAACCTCCTGGCTGTCCATATTGTGAATATATGAGGCTGTGACGTAGGCTGCAAGCTCGATCTCGCTGAGATTATTGTCCACGATATCCTGCACAATGGTGCGTATCTGCTCCCGGCTCAGCTTCTGCTTGTCCATCATCTGTTTGATATAGCAGATCGATGCGGGTTTGGGTGATGGCAGGACGTCCACGCTCGTCGGATTATTCAGGTCTTTCAAAGCCTCGGTGAATATGCCGATCTCGCCCTGCTTGACCATCTCAAGTGTGGTGTCGAGCAGTGCAGTGGTCGCTGCACCTTTGGTCCTCACCCTCACCCGGTCGCCAGCATGCAGTCCTCTTTCTCTGGCATCGACTACATTGAGCATGACTTTGTGCTGACCGATTTTGATATCAAATGGACGAACCTGTAACATAGAAATAACCTCTTTTAGTGCTTTATCATAAATTGATTGGCTGTTTATGCATTTTCAAGCAAAGTGAGCGATCGGATCCATTCTCCGCGCGCCTCGCGAGTGGTTCCGACAACCAATCTAAGGCCTTTTTCAGTTTTTTCAAGTACTCCTTTTGCCTCAATGGTCTCGCCGGGCAGAGCCTGGCCGGCATATGTATGAGAGTAGCAGAATATCTCCTTTACTTCCGGGTGGTCGAGCTGGAAGATGGCCGGGCTGTCAAAGGCAAAGTCGGCATTGGTGACCTTTGCCTCCAGGCGGGCCTTTCCGGCTGGCCTGCCTGCTGGATGCGACACTACCTGGCTCCAGTCGCGGGTGAACAGAAGATCAAAGTAGGTGCCATCGACCATTCCGCGATTGCCTTTGCGCATTTCGTGCATCAAGAATTCATCGAAGCTGGTCTCAGGCTTTCTCTTGTTGTAGATCTTCCTCCAGGTCAGGTCGTCGAGATCCTGAATCCTGCCATCTGCCTTGGCCTGTGCCAGTATCTCTCTGGCCTTCCACCAGCTTGGACCGTAGACCACAAAATCGATATCTGAACCCGGACCCTGCAGTCCGACAAGCATTGAGCCTGTGATGCCCATCTGCTCCCTGGGAATTCCAGCATCGGCAAGCGTCTTTGCGATTTTTTTAACCCTTCCGTCGCTTTTCATCACATTCGGCAGCGCATCGCACGGAGAAAAAACTCTCTTTATTTCTGAGAATGGAACGACATGAAGGTCTGAGACCCAATCCGGACGCTCCTGTCTCAGAAACTGAAATGCAGGTTCAAAATCCATTTTGCGGTAGTGAAGGCCATTGGCCTCACGTTCGCCTGCAGCATCAGGAACATATCGGAGCATGCAGCGAAGGCCATGCGGGTGATTATAATCAGCCACCGCGAATATCCAGCCGGAATTGGTCTCAAAGAAGTCTCTGATTCTGGCTCTCACTTTATCGCCTTCATTACCTTATCAAGTCCTGCTCCTGACCTTACGATCTGTCTTGTTTGCAGATCGAATAGAGTTGAGGGCATGCCGTAAGCGCACTTTCCGCCATCCACGACGGCATCCACGCGATCAACAATCTCCGGAGATACTGCAGCAGCACTTGTTGGAGCTGGCGCACCTGTGCGGTTGGCGCTGGTTGATGTGATGGGTCCTGCCAGGTCGATGATCCTCAATGCAGTCTCGTGATCTGGATACCTGATGCCGACGAGTGGTGAATTTGCTGTGAGGATATCGGGAACTATGCTCTTCTTTTTAACCAGGACTGATACCGGCCCGGGCATTATCTGCTCCAGAAGCTCAAGGTCGGCGCGGCTCACCTCTGCCACATTTCTGATCATTTCAAAGTTGGAGACGGCCAAAAAAATGGGCTTGGTGAGGGGCCTCTTTTTAATCTGAAAGACCCTCATTACAGCTTGCTCATCAAGAGCATTTGCGCCGAGGCCGTAGACGGTCTCGGTGGGGTACACTATTACTCCTCCACCGATGACATAGCGAGCTGCACTGGCGATCATTTCTCATTTTTCCGTTTGATGCTTGCGATGTCTCCCAGGGTCAATCCCCTGCCCATGCCTCCTGCCTTGACGCGGGCCTCGCTTGCCTGGTCTGTGAGCTTGATCTTGAGCTCCCGCTCCAGTTTAACTCTGACCTCGTCCTCTGGGGAGATTTCCTCTCGTTCGATCTTCTTTAAGAGCGTCGCCTTTTCTTTGATTCTGACAGCCAGCTCCTCGGCTGAGAGGCCCTGGGACTCCCGCGCTTCCCTGATCTTGCGCCCGAAGTCCGGCACCAACTCTATCAAATCTTTGAAGTGGTCGCGAGGTTTGGGCCGTTTTACCGTAAACGCCCTCTCCACAGGGACCATCTTCTTCGGAACCGGAGACCATTTATCCTCCGGCTTTCCGAAGCGCGCACAGCTCTTGCATACCTCCAGCGCTGAGCCGTCGATCACAATCCTCTGGGGTGCTCCTGAGATCTCAGCGCCGCAAATCTCGCATTGCTTCTCGGTCATTTCGG
>DAONDW010000053.1:0-8985 GCA_035402785.1 Methanothrix sp.
GTGATGGCTTTGATGGCGCCTTTGATCTTTCGATAGATCTTGATCCGCATATCACCGATCTAGGATAGATGCAAAAAGATAGGAACTTCCCGCTCCGCCCTTCGCAATCATGCAAGTTAAAGGCATGGTTGTGTGATAATATTCAGCCCACCCAACTATCCCAAAAAGCTTTTTTATTCTGCTAGCATCCAATAGCCCATTATGCAAGCCATTATTCTCGCTGCCGGTGAGGGCAGCCGCATGAGGCCCCTGACATATCACAGGCCCAAGGTCATGCTGCCAGTTGCTGGCAGGCCCTTTTTGGAGCACATCATCCTGCGGGCGCGCGCTGCAGGAATAGACAGCCTAGTTTTAGTGGTAGGATATTGCGCAGATGCTGTGCGCGCTCACTTTGGTGATGGCAGAGCTTTTGGCATGAAGATCGAATATGCCATCCAGGATAAACAACTGGGAACTGGCCACGCACTCATGGCCGCTGAAAGCATTGCAGCTGACAGCTTCCTGGTCATGAACGGAGACGTTTTGCCGGACGTGGCTGCCTTAAAGGAGATGGTCTCAGGCGGCCCGGCGGTCTCAGCATTCACAGTCGGTGACCCGAAACGATATGGCGTCTTCATTTCGGAAAACGGCATTTTCAGGTCTGTTGTTGAAAAGAGCGACAAACCCCCATCAAGCCTTGCCAATGCGGGCATCTATCTGCTGGATAGGACGATATTTTCAGCCATGCGAGACTCTCCGCTGTCTGAAAGGGGCGAATACGAGCTGACAGACGGGCTCAACCTGCTGGCTGCCGTTTCTAAGATCAGAATTGTCGAGCTTGAAAGCTGGATGGAGATAGGCCGCCCCTGGGATCTTCTCACAGCCAACGAGGAACTGCTCAAAGACGAAAAGCCCCAAATCCAGGGCGAGGTCGAGGCTGGAGCCACCCTGAAGGGCCCGGTCACTGTTGGGCGCGGCAGCATCATCCGCTCAGGAGCCTATATCGAGGGGCCTGTCTGGATCGGAGAGGATTGCAATATCGGACCCAACTGCTACATCAGGCCAACAACCTGCATCGGAGACCGGGTCAGGATAGGCAATGCAGTCGAGGTCAAAAACAGCGCAATCATGAACGACAGCAAGATCGGCCATCTCTCCTACGTCGGAGACAGCATTATAGGAGTTGGCTGCAACTTCGGAGCAGGCACAATTTGCTCCAACCTGCGCCATGACAAAATGAACATCAAGTCATACATCAAGGGAGAGAGAGTTGACAGCGGCAGGCGAAAGCTTGGCGTGATAATGGGAGACGATGTGATGACCGGGATCAATACCACCATATATCCAGGAACTGTCATCGAGCCAGGCTTCAGGGGGCTTCCAGCCGCAATTTACAGGGGAATAGTCAGCGCCTATAAAGACGCCAAAAAATAACAAACCGATAATAAGCCTTTTCAAGGCAGAGGACATCAGACAGAAAAGGAATAGACTAATCCAAGAGATGAATTCAAGGTTACCAGGAGATCCTGATGAACGATTTTATTCCCATAGCCAAACCCATCATAGGCGACGAGGAAATCAGAGCAGTAGAACGTGTGCTGAGATCTGGCATGCTCGCCCAGGGCGAGGCAGTAGCCAAGTTTGAAGATGATTTCGCAAGCTACATCGGAGCGAAAAATGCGATAGCAGTCAACAATGGCACAGTAGCTCTCGACCTGGCTGTCAAGGCTCTCGGGCTTGGACCCGGCGACGAGGTCATAACTCCTGCATTCACATTCATTGCCTCCGCCAACTGCGCCCTCTATCAGGGCCTCACGCCCGTCTTTGCAGATGTGGATCCACGCACATTCAATATCGATCCAGATAGCATTCAAGAAAAGATCACGGCCCGCACTAAAGCCGTGATCGGCGTTCACCTCTATGGCCAGCCCTTCGATTTGACCGCTGTCCGGGAGATCTGCCAGGACAAAAACCTCGCATTGATCGAAGACTGCGCCCAGGCTCACGGTGCCGAATACCACGGCCAGAAGGTGGGCTCCTTTGCCACAGGCTGCTTCTCATTTTATCCCACCAAGAACATGACGACAGGCGAAGGCGGCATGATCACAACCAACGACGACGCAATGGCTGCCAGGCTCCGCCTGTTGAGAAGCCACGGTGATACTGGAAAGTACAACCATGTATCTCTGGGCTACAACTACCGCATGATGAACCTGCAGGGAGCTTTAGGCCAGGTGCAGTTAAAGAGACTGGAGGACTTCACTGCAAAAAGGATTGCCAACGCAAAATTCCTCAATGAGAATATAAAAGTCAAAGGCATCACCACGCCCTATCAGGCTGATGGTGTCAGGCATGTCTACCATCAGTATGTGCTGCGCGTAGAAGAGGATTTCCCGTCCAATCGAGAAAAGCTGATGGAATACCTGCAGGCCCGAAAAATAGGCAGCGCAGTTCATTATCCAAAAGCGGTATACGAGCAGCCCATTTACCAGAAGCTCGGATACGCGAGTGTCAAATGCCCTGTGGCAGAAGATGTCTCCCGCCGCGTCCTGAGCCTTCCTGTGCATCCGTCTCTCACCACTGAGAATCTTCAGTACATAGCAAAGACATTGAATGAATTCGAGGCCTGAAGATGGACGTTGGAGTCATTGGCGTTGGGGTCATGGGCAGAAACCATGTGCGCGTCTACTCTGAACTCAAGGGAGTCAGCACTGTTTATGTCTATGATCCGGTGGCTGAAAATGCAGCCCGCGTCCAGGATCTGGCCACAGTCTGCAGCTCAATGGAAGAGCTGCTCGGCCATGTGGATGCAGTCAGCATTTGCGTGCCCACCAGATATCATTTCGCTACTGCCAAAAAGGTCATCGAGTCTGGTGTAAACTGCCTGATTGAAAAGCCCATCACGCTCACAGTCGATGAGGGAACCAGGCTTTTGGAGATCATCGAGAAATCCGGGCTGGTGGTCGGTGTGGGCCACATCGAGAGATTCAATCCAATTGTCTCTGAGATGAAAAAGATCGCAAGGCAACCGGATTATGTCTCGATTAAAAGACACAACCCTACCTCAAACCGCATAACCGATGCCTCTGTTGTTGAGGATCTCATGATCCATGACATTGACATAGCCTTCAATGTCCTCTTCAAGGGCGAGAGCAATTTCCGCATATTCTCCGCAGGCAGCGGAAACGTCTGCGAGGCCATGGCGGCCTTCAAGCACAGCGTAGTCTCCATCTCAGCCAGCCGCCTGTCCTCCAAGAAGTTCCGCACATTTTATGTTGAGTCTGAGGACTTCACAGCCGAAGGCGACTTCATGACCCAGGAGGTCTATATCTACAGGAAGCCCGGAAAATACGGCGTGGAAAACGAGAGATACCTGCAGGAGAACATCATCGAAAAGGTATTGGTGAACAAGGTCGAGCCCCTGAAGGTGGAGCTGAAGACATTTCTGGATTGCGTCAAAGGCAAAAAGAGCTTTCCGGTGACACCTCAGGAGGCTTTGAATAACCTGCAGATCTGCGAGAAGATCAAGCAGGGCCTTGAGATGAATTGCCCTTAGCAGAGGACGAAAAATGACTGACCAAAATACCCCTTTTTATGCCCATCCAACAGCAGTCGTGGAGAGCGACGTCATAGGAGATGGCACCAAAATCTGGCACTTCGCACATGTGAGGAAGGGCTCTCATATAGGCAAGAACTGCAACATCGGAAAGAGCGTTTACATCGATATCGATAGCGTGATCGGCGACAATGTCAAAATCCAGAACTTCGTCTCAGTCTACAAGGGAGTGACAATCGAGGACGATGTATTCGTTGGCCCTTCAGTCACCTTCACCAATGATATGTATCCACGCGCCTTTATCTGGGACGAGGGACATGTCTCAGAAACGCTCATTGGCCGCGGCGCGAGCATAGGTGCCAATGCCACGCTGGTCTGCGGTATTCGCGTGGGCGAATATGCAATGATTGGGGCGGGAAGCGTTGTGGCTGAGGATGTGCCCACCCATGCACTGATCCTCGGCAATCCGGGAAGACAGGTGGGCTGGGTCTGCTATTGTGGCCACAGGCTGAAGGAAGTTGCAGTCCAGGACGAAAATGCAGGCATCTACGAGTGTCCGGCCTGCAAAAAAAGCTTTGAAATCCAAAGAAATGGAAAGCTGCAGGACAGGAATAGGGAAGGATAAGAGATGCCAGGTAATGGTGCAGAGATTGCAATAATCGGGCTTGGCAATGCAGGCCTGCCGCTGGCTGCAGTTGTGGCTGACAGCGGAATCGAGGTCATTGGTGTGGATATCAATGAACAGCGCTGCAGGAGAATCAACCTGGGCGAAAATCCCATACCAGAGGAGGCTGGTCTGGCGGAGCTGATCCAAAAACACGGCGGCAAACGGCTCGTCGCAACACCACAATTCGATGATGCCAAGGGCTGCAGGACATTCATAGTGATCGTGCCCGTTTTCGTGGATGCGGGCTATAATCCCGACTTTTCCATTATGAAGGGCGCTTTAGCCTCTCTGGGCAAGATCCTGAAAAAGGGCGACCTTGTGGTGCTTGAGACGACCTTTCCACCGAAAACGACTGAATCATTCGTGCAGAAGCTGCTCTGCCAGTCGAGCGGCCTTGAAGCCAGCGACTTTTTCCTGGCATATTCACCTGAGAGGATAATGACAGGCTACAGCATCTCCCGGCTGAAGGAATTTCCCAAGGTCATCGGAGGTGTTGACGAAGAGAGCGGAATTGCAGCCTATCAGGTCTACAGGAAATTCATAAATAACCTCCATCTGGTGTCCAGTGCGCGCGTGGCTGAGATGATCAAGGTCATGGAGGGCTGCTATCGCGATGTCAATATCGCTCTGGCAAATGAGCTATTCAAAATATGTGCGGACATGGACATCGACTTCTTCGAGGCACGGGAGAAGGCCAACCACCAGTTCTGCAGCATTCACATGCCTTCCACCGGAGTCGGCGGCCACTGCATCCCTGTTTATCCATGGTTTCTCATAAAGGAGATGGAAAAGCGAGAGCATTTCAGCAACTGTAGCCTTCTGCGCACATCGCGAGAGGTCAACGATGAAATGATCGAGTACTGGTCGGAAAAGATATTGCTGCAGTGCCTGAAGCTCAATAAACCCCTATGCCAGATCAAGATCTGCATCAAGGCAATCACCTATCGAGCAGGAGTGCGGGAATTCTATCACAGCAGAAACATGGCTCTCGCCAGGCTTCTGGTAGACAAGGGGCTTGACGCCTACGTCTTCGATCCCCTGCTCTCAGAAGGCGAGGTCATCGGCAAGGGCTTCAGATATCTCAGGCCGGAGGAAGCCGATCTGGTCTTCGATCCATTCAGCCTTAAGTTGGATGTGGCTGCAGATGTTTGAGTATGAGACCATTGTGGTCCTGCTTCATTTCCGCCACTTGAGAGGTGGATCTTGAAGGTACTGCTTTTGGCAAACCAGCCGGAGAGAACCACCCGGCTGATCATGTGGAAGGGCACGTTGCAATCCCTGGGATATGATGTGATCGTCCCGAGCTTTGGAACAAGAAACTGGATATCCATTGCGGCAATGGCCAGGAAGATCACAATAGAAAAAAAGCCAGATGTGGTTCATATATTCAATGTCCCTGACATCATTTACCATGGCTTTTCGGATTTGCGCGGCCAGGGATATAAAAAGCTGATATACGACTACAGGTCTCCATGGGGCATTGAGGTTTCTGCCACCTTTGGCTCTGCAGGCAGGATATTTGCAGAACGCTATGAAAGAGAGATGGCAAAATGCGCAGATGTCATCACCACAGTCAATGAGCCCCTGGGCGAAAAGGTGCAGGGCTTCTCACCGGACAGGAATGTCCATATCATAGCAAATTATCCTCAGCGCTCATTTTGCAGCAGAGATGCTCAAATAATCGACCCTCAATTCGCAGTTGAGCCTGGAAGAGAGCCCATAGTGTTCATTGGACGCGTCTGCACCCAGGAGGGCATTGGAGGGCTTTTGAAGATCGCCAGAGCCATCCCCGAAAGGGAGTTTTGGATTGTCGGCGGAGGACCCTTTGCCGCTCTGTACCTGTGGCGAAAGCCAGAGAATATCAAATGCCTTGGCTGGCAGCCGCATGAGAAAGTGGCAGCCATTTTGAACAACGCCAGGCTCTGCCTGATACCCCGCGAGGAGAATGCTCTGACGCCCTACTCCACAGACAAGAGCGTCTGGAAGCTCAACGAGTATCTGGCCCTCGGAAAGGCTGTTGTGGCTTCTGGAGTGACAGCTCTTGAGAAGAGGAAGAACCTGACCATCGTCAGGTCGGAGAACCTGGTGGAAGCAGTTCGAGAGAGCCTCTTGCGAGAGCCGGAAAAGCTCTCAGCCGAGGACTACAGATTCTGGGACAGAAATGACCGGATAATCAAAAAGGTCTACGAAAGCCTCTGAAAAAACGACCCATATACTCTGACAGGGATCATGCCAAAAATGCCCTTTTGGGAAAAACAGCATTCCCTGTGGGTTCTCCATGCAAAAAAGATGATTCTATGCAGGAGCTGATATCTGATCGATGCTCCTGCATAATATGCTTGTTTCTTTTGCTTTGACAACTAATGCGCTTGTTTCTGTTATTTATGTTGATGTAAGCTCAGGGAAGACGAAGGTTCTGTCTTCAGGCATATCCACGCCAAGCAATGCCAGGTATTCCTTATAGACTGCAACGGGGTCCAGATCTGCTTTTGGATGGAACAGCTTTGCCATGAAGGTAGAGCCTACAACACTACCGGGCCCATAGAGCATCTTTCTATACAGTATCCATACATTATCGTTCTTGATTGCAGGAACTGCACTTCCTCCGGTACGGTCCATGATCTCCTCGCGAACCTGCTGCGCAGCAATGGTATCGCTGGATGGGAAGGCACCCCAGCCCAGGACATCATCGGATTTGGCCTGCAGTATGATATCCGGCTTCTTGGCGATGACTGCCTCCCAGTTGGTGTTGACGGTTTCATCTTCAACAGACGAAAATACATTCTGACCGCCTGCAAGGGATATGCTCGTGTCGATATCTGCTGAAGCGCCATTGCTCTTGAGCTCTCCCAGGCCCTTAGGCTGGGTGCTTTCGAAGTAGACCAGCGGTTTGCTCTCGCCCTTGACTGCGCTGGTAATGGCATCCTTCTTGGAGTCCTTCCAGGCGATATACTCCTGGGCCTTTTCATCCTTGCCAAGGATCATTCCAAGAGTTGTGATCTCTTCATCCAGGCTTTTTCCTTTATAGAAGCTGAAACCTGCTACTGCGATGTTGCCGAAGGGAGCCAGTCCCTCTTCAACAGCATCGACTGCATAGGACTTGCCGCTCATTTTTCCGGATGGATAGCCGAGCACCAGGATATTGGGCGTTATGCTGTCTCCATCTCCCTTGGCTATCTGGCCTATGGTCTCATAATCAGGAGCGCTCCATTTTCCCACGAGCGTCTTTTTCTTCAGGTTCGGGAAATACCAGCTATACTTCTGAACGGTATCTGTGACGCCAACGATCATATCCTCAGCACCCAGAAGCTCGACTGCTTCAGCCGCATCGGTGCTCAGCACAACGATCCTCTCCACCGGCATCTGCAGGGTGACATTTCTGCCCGCACTGTCGGTAAAGGTCATGGGATATTCTGCACCCCAGGCGATTCCGCCAAGGAGCAGTGCTGCAAGCCCAATTGTCAGCAAAGCTGAAAATAGCCTTTTATTCATATCAATCCCTCATTAGGTTACGATTATTATGACTGGATCATTGATGTTCTATCATAGTTAATAACTTTTTTGTCCTGGATATTATGAAATAAAACAAGTTAATTTAGCTTAAAAGAATTTTCTAAAAAAACTCAGAGAACACTATTGAATCTTTAGAGAGGAAGGAGCATATGTCTGCCCCTCACCACCACCATTTCGACATCGATCTCATAAGCATCACGAATATTCTCAGGCGTCATAACCTGGTGTGGTGCCCCGCAGGCCACTGTATTTTGCTGCATTTTCAGAGAAGATGGACATGAATCCGTCGTATCCTTCAGCTTTCTCAACAAGACCACCTCATCTGAGAACATCATGGCATGGTTTGGGTCGTGCAGGGTCATGATAACTGTCACCTTCTGCTCTCCTGCGATACGCGAGATCATTTTGAGAATGGTGAACTGGTTTTTGAAGTCGAGGTAAGTGGTGGGCTCATCCAGCAGAAGAAAGGACGGCTCCTGGGCCAGGGCACGGGCGATCATCACCAGTTGGCGCTCTCCGCCGCTGACCTGTGTGTAAGGCCTGCCTGACAGGTGATAGGCGCCCACCATCTGCAGAGCCTGGCTCGCTTTCATCTCATCCTCCGGCCCTGGTTGAGCCAGGATGGAGATATGAGGCATTCTTCCCGTGAGCACCACATCCTTTACTGTAAAAGGAAATGATGATCTCTGCGCCTGAGGCACATATCCCATGAGCCGGGCCATGTCCCTTTGCGACATATGTGCCACATCCCTGCCATCCACATATACAGCTCCCCCGTCAGGATGCAAAAGGCCGTCGATGACCTTCAGGAGGGTCGTCTTGCCGCAGCCATTTGGCCCGAGAATGGTTATGACTGAGCCTTTTTTTAAATTCAAATTTACATTGCCCAAAATCAGGTGGCCACCGTAGCTGAGAGATACGCCGTCCACTATGATTCCTGATCCTGTTCCAGAATTATTTTGCTGCAAATGGTTTCTTGATGCGGTCATTCCCAGCCACCAGCGCGCACAGTTCGCAATAGATAAGCAAAGACCGGTGCCCCTACCAGTGTTGTGACAACGCCGACAGGAACCTCGAAGCCCATGCCCGCTCTTGCAAAATCATCGACGAGTACCAGGAAGCTGGCCCCAAAGCACATGGACAGAGGAAGCAATATCCTGTGGTCAGGCCCGAAGATCATGCGCATCATATGAGGCACAATCAGGCCCACCAGACCTATGATCCCGGCCACGGCCACAGCCGAGGATGCTGCCAGAGATGCTGCGACTAT
>DAONDW010000054.1:0-8870 GCA_035402785.1 Methanothrix sp.
GCTGCCCTCAATGGCTGCCTGCAGCTCCTGCAATCTGACCGGCTTGGAAACATAGTCGTCCATGCCCGCATCCAGACAGACCTCCCTATCGCCTTTCATGGCATGGGCGGTCATGGCTATGATGTAGGGCTGATGACCCTGTGTGATGCGAATGCGTCTTGTCGCCTCCAGGCCGTCCATCTCCGGCATCTGCACGTCCATCAGCACAATGTCATAAGAAGTGCGCTTGAGTGCCTCCAGGACCTGCTGTCCATTGGCAGCGATGTCGGCATGATATCCCAGCCGCTCAAGCATGCGCAGGGCCACCTTCTGGTTGATGATATTGTCCTCTGCCAGCAATATTAGGAGATCGCATTTCGCTGTAATTCCGGGTCTGCCTGCGGCCTTATGAGGTCTGTCCGTGACCCTCTGGGAGCCGATCTTTCCCTCAGCAGGAAGGGACCTGTCGGATTCTCTGGCGACTATTGTGAAATGGAAGACAGAACCAATTCCAGGCTCGCTCTCCGCCCAGATTTGGCCGCCCATCAGTTCAGCCAGGTTCTTGCTGATGACCAGGCCAAGTCCCGTGCCACCGTACTTCCTTGTGGTGGAGGCGTCAACCTGCGAAAAGGATTGAAAGAGCCTGTTCATGCGGTCCTTGCTTATGCCAATGCCAGTATCTTTGACAGAAAATTCTATCTCGTGAGATCCATATTCGTCCTTTGATGAAGAACGGGATGAAACATGTACAGAGATGCCGCCCTTTTCTGTGAATTTCACTGCATTGCCGAGCAGGTTGATCAGGATCTGCTTGAGGCGCGTCAGGTCTCCCAGGATCTGGCGGGGCACGTCCGGCTCTATCTCGAAGCTCAAAGCGAGATTCTTCTTCTCAGCAGCCTGGGAGACCATGCTCAAAGATGCCTCCAGGCATTTGCTCAGGTCAAATGGCACCTCTTCTAAATCGAGCATTCCACCCTCGATCTTTGAGAAGTCCAGGATATCGCTTATGACGGCCAATAGGGCGTCTCCGCTGCTGCGAATAGTCTCGATATAGTCACGCTGCACGGAATCGATGTTGGTATTGAGAAGAAGGCCGGTGAGGCCTATCACTGCATTCATGGGGGTCCGAATTTCATGGCTCATATTGGCCAGGAACTCTGATTTGGCTTTGGTGGCGGATTCAGCACGCTCTTTTGCCAGCAGCAGATCCTGTTCCACCTTTTTTCTCTCGGTGAGGTCTATTGATACTCCCACGAAGCCGATGTTCTGCCCATCCTGACCTTTGATGGCATTGAATATGTATGAGGCCAGAAAACAGCTTCCATCCTTTCTTTTCACAAGATGTTCGCTTTCCCGATAGCCATAGCGGACTATATCAGCGATCACCTTCTCTATGAGGCTGCATCTGTCAATCGGAACAATGGTCTCGGCTATGTTCTGGCCCAGCACCTCCTCAGCCTTCCATTGATAGAGAACCTCTGAGAAATGATTCCAGTAAATGATCCTTCCCTTAAGATCAGTGGCAATGACCGCATTTCTCACCTGATCCAGAAGCGATGCCTGGAAGATCACCTGGCGTTCAGCCTCTTTTCGCTCAGTTATGTCCTGGCCCTGGGCGATTGTTGCCACAAGGGTTCTGCCATCATCATCGTAGATGGTGGCTGAGTTCCAGAGAACTGTTCTGACATCTCCGTCTTTACGCAAAATGGGAATTTCCACAGCATCCCAGCGCTCGCCAGAGAGGGTTTTTTCGATGTGTGCCAATGAGGCATTTCTGCAGGCATCAGGAAACAGAATATCCAGATTTCTGCCCAACACATCCTTCGCCCGGTAGCCTGTGAGCCTTTCAAAGGCATGGTTGAACCTTGTGATCCTGAATGATGGGTCCCAGACGATTATGGGCGCATTGGCATGGCCTATGAGGTTTTCCAGGTAATCTCTGGTCTCCCTCAATGCCCTTTGCGTCTTCCACCTGTCCATCAGCCCGCCAATGGACCCGGCTATGGTCATGAGCACAGATACCTCATTCCAGGTCCAGATTCGTTCTTTCCTCCTGTCATCAAAGCCGATGAAACCCCAGAATCCCTCTTTTGTGAAGATGGGGACGATGAGGTAAGATAAAACCCCCAAAGACACCAGGAATTCTCTGGCAGCAACTGGCAGGTCTTTTGCAAGTCCTTTGATGGGCATGCCTTTGGCGAGGGCATCGTACCATGGAATTGGGCTGCTGTAGGAAATGTCATCTGGAGGAATTACGCCATCAATCCTCGGCAGGCTTTCTCCTGCCCAGTCATATTTCAATTTGCATCGGCGTTCGCCAGCATCAGTTGTATAATTTTTAAAAATATAGACCCGGTCAACGCTGGATGAGCATCCAAGGATCTCCAATGCCTGCGAAAGGGCGCGGTCAATGTCTTCAGTGATCAAGAGCTGGTTTGTGGCAAGCGCAGCTCCTGCGAGAATTCTGTCTCCCCTGTGAATATCATCCTGTTCAGCTTCTTCGGAAGCGCTCTTCAGGCGGACCAGGAAGACGTCCTGTATAGCATCAGCATCTGGCCGATCGTCGTTATGCAGGTGAGACAGAGAATACAGAAATGTTCTTCCTTCGATCTCCACGCTCCCTGAGCTGCCGTTCAGATCTATGGGCAGGGCGGATACGATCGAATCCTTGGCTCCGGACGCTTCTGTGAGCCTTCTGGCAGCAGGATTCATGAAGATAATCCGGCCATTGCCGCTGCAAAGGATGACTGCCTCATCCAGGGCATTCAATGCGGACTGGCACAATTGCTCCTGATTCGTCATGTCACCTCACAAGGGCTGCCCTGACAGGAGAAGCCTCTGCATTGTTCAGCTTCAATGGAAGGCAGATCAAAAGATATCTGCCGCATGAAACTGAAGCCAGATCCAGGCCTTCCAGGATCAGGATGTTGTTCTGCAGGAATATGCGATGCACTGGCAGATCATCGTCTGCATATCTGTCTACAGAGATATAATCGATTCCGACCAGTCCGGTTCCCTGAGCTACACAGGCCAGTGCGAGCCTGGCTGATATGCTGACATAGTCCTTCGTGAATTCTTTCCTGTGCATGAGACCCTTGCTGGAATTGGCGGTCTTGAAGAGCAGAGCCTGGCCTTTTGAGATTCTGCAGTCTTGCAGGCAGGAGGGCTCTGCTGGCCCCTCTCCAGGCACTGAGATTACCTCTGCCGGGACTATGAAGCTGTTCAGAGGATAGCTGTCCAGACTCCTGCCGCCTTTCAGCAGATGGCTGGGAAAATCAAGATGGGTGCCAGCATGCGAACAGAGGGAAATAGTCGATAGGCTATAGCCGTCACCAGCGTCCAGGCTCCTCGTCCACTCTTGCTGGCAGGCCCTGTCACCGGGATAGGTGGGCGCGTTTTTCATGGATGCGCTTATGTCAAGTACTTCCTTAAAATCAGGAAGATCGTTAAGGACTATTTCAGATACTGCAGGCATATTGCTGGACCTTTTTCATGATACGCTAGTCTCAGTATTCATCCTATATAAAATGGATATCGATATCAACGAAGGATATCCTGAGAGAAGATCCGGCATCTGTCATGGGCTCTCAGAGAGACTGTGGCAAAGCATTGTGAACTTGCGTGATTGATGAATATTTATTAATAATAAAAATATGATGAAATCAATCTGCTGCAACTTTATTTTTTATCCAGGACCTTTATGAGGTGATATCCGAACTGGCTCTTGACCGGCCCAAGAATCTTTCCCTTTTCGCCCTCGAAGGCTGCCTTTTCAAACTCCGGGACCATTCTGCCCTTGCCAAACCAACCGAGGTCTCCACCGCTCTTGCTGGATGGGCATTGGGAGTATTTCCGGGCCATCTCAGCAAAGCTCTGTCCACCTTCGGCGAGCTTCTCTTTGATCTCTAATGCCTTCTTTTCTGTCTTGCACAGAATATGAGCAGCATGAACTTCCTTGACCATATTCTGCAATTGGTGCCCGGAGGGATAAAAAGGTTATTCGAAGATCTCCTGCACCCGGCCCACCTGGCCATCCGTCAGCCTCACCTTGATGCCATGCGGATGATATGTTGAGTTGGTCAGCAGCTCCTTTACTATGCCGCGTGTTCTTTTGCCGGTGCGCTGGTCCTT
This sequence comes from Methanothrix sp., assembly GCA_035402785.1. Classification (GTDB taxonomy): domain Archaea; phylum Halobacteriota; class Methanosarcinia; order Methanotrichales; family Methanotrichaceae; genus Methanothrix. The sequence goes on from DAONDW010000054.1 coordinate 4,111, forward strand.
CTTGAGGATTATGTCCACTGTGAGGCCAGGGCGTACATCCTTTCTTTGCTGGCCGTTCTTTGAGGGCGTCATCTGGCCTCAAAATCGCATCGGATGAATTATAGTTTGCCCCTGATCGCCAAAAGCCTTCAGCCGACTTCTAGCAGATATACTGCAGGCTTATTGCAGACTTAATTGCAGGCTTCCGGCAAAAGAGATTTGTAATGGGTGTGTCAAGGTGTAACACATGAAAGAGAAGTGGCTCATGGCATTGGGACCGTGGGAGGAGATCAAGCCCAGGATCACGACTGCGCTTGAATCCGGCTTTGATTGCGTTCTTGTGGATTCTGAGAACATCGAAAAGGTGCGGGAGCTTGGCAAGATCAAGGTCGCCTCATTTGGTGAAAGGAAAGGCTCTGAGGACATCCTGGTGATCGGCAGAGGCGGCGAGGGCGACGGAACTGTGGCGCTCTCTACCGATCCTGCAGGAAGCAGAGACGCATCCATCGCCCGGGGCATTTCCGGGGAACGGGCAGCATATGTGGTGATAGCCGGAAAGAGATACGAAGAGTTTGCAGTGGAGATGGGCAGGATTGTGGACTATCTGCTCGTCATAGGAACGGACTGGAAGGTCATTCCCCTGGAGAATATGATTGCAGGTCTGCAGGGCAGCTCCGTCAAGATAATCAGCGGCATCAAGACTGCTGAGGAGGCCCGGCTGGCCCTGGCCACTCTGGAAAAGGGCGCTGCAGGCGTGCTGCTGGACAGCCCGGATCCCTCAGAGATCAAGAGGGTCATGACAGCAGTCGAGCAATCGGAAAAGGGTAGAGTGGAGATGCTGAGAGCCACGGTTACCGTTGTCAAGCCCGTGGGCATGGGAGACCGGGTCTGTGTGGACACAGCCAGCATGATGACATTTGGAGAAGGCATGCTCATAGGCTCTCAGGCCAAGGGATTCTTCCTGGTTCACAGCGAATCAGAGGACAGTCCCTATGTTGCCTCCAGGCCCTTCCGCGTGAATGCCGGGGCTGTCCATGCCTACATCCGGGTGGGCGAAAAGACCCGCTATCTGTCCGAGCTGAAGTCGGGAGATGAGGTCACAATAGTAAGCAAAGAGGGACTGGCAAGAACCGCCATAGTTGGAAGGGCGAAGATTGAAAAGAGGCCCATGATGCTGATCGAAGCCGAGGTCTCAGGCCAGAAAATCAGCACGCTATTGCAGAATGCCGAGACCATAAAGCTGGTGGGCTCAGATGGCCTGCCAAGAGCAGTCACCGATCTCAAGGCTGGAGACGAGGTTCTGGTTCATCTGGAGGAGAGCGCGCGCCACTTTGGAATGAAGATCGAGGAGAGCATAGTGGAACAATAGATGATGGATATTGTGAGCGAGCATAGATGATGGGCATTGTGGATTGGCTGTGAGAATATGCTGTGAAGATGGGCAGTAGTGAGGATTAGCAGCGAGGATGGGCAAAGCAAATGGACAGGTGAAAGCGTGACCGAGAGATCGCGAATAGTGGCAGTTCTGGGAGCGAATGCGGAAAAGCATGTCAGGGAAGCGGAAATAGCAGACATGATTGAATTGCGTCTGGATCTGATCGAGAAAGCAAATCCCTTAACAGTCTTGAAAGCAGTGAGAGATGCCACTTTTTTGCCCATCATTGCCACAGCTCGCTTCAGGGAGGAGGGCGGAATGTTTCAAGGCAGCGAAGAGGAGAGAATCGATCTTCTCATCGAAGCATCTCGCTATTCTGACTATGTGGATGTGGAGCTCATGGCAAGAGGAAGGGATGAGGTTCTTGGGCGGATTAAAAAACCGGCCATTGTATCCTATCATGATTTTAAAAAAATGCCAGATGATTTCCAACTGGCAGAGATCTTCGGACGCATGAAAACCGCTAAGGCAGATATCGCCAAAATAGCTGTGACGCCTCATAACATGTATGACAATTTAAGAATATTGAAGTTTTTGCTTGACGCGGATATGCCGCTATGCATGATCGCAATGGGCCAGATTGGCAGACATTTGCGTGCCGTGGCTCCGCTTTATGGATCTGTTCTGACTTATGGTTTTATCACAGAAAGCACTGCCCCCGGACAGATGAGTCTGGCCGATCTCTGTCAGGCCAGAAGGTTGCTGGACGAAGGCCTGTCGCGATGAGCAAGAGAAACTGACTCGCACATCCGGTTTCCACCTCACCGCTAAATACTGAAAACATGAAAGAAGATGCCGGATTGATTAATCTGTTTTAAATAATATTAATACTCATTTAAACATTTTTGCGTAAGATTTAACTACCGAATTATAGATCAGTATCTATGGAAGTGACTGTGGATGTAGGTGGAAGGCCTGGCTGGGATTGCAAGGGCTTCTGCAGTTTCTGTTATTTTAAGGGCGTAAAAGATGTCAATCCGTTTGGCTGCAAGAAATGCGAACCGCATAAAATCGGATGTGACTACTGCTCAAGAGAGGTAATAGAGATCGAGCCAGGATACAAGCCCCTGGACCAATTGGTCTTTGAGGTATCGCAGAAAAGCACATCATTCAGGCCAGATATGATAATAATCAAGGGGAATGGCGATATAAGCTGCTACCCCAATCTTTTAGATTTAGTCAATAATGTCAGCAAAGGAAGTATTCCGGTATTTTTAGACTATACCAGCGGAAAGGGCTTCACAAAATACGATGAAGCCGATAAGCTGGTGGATGCCGGTGTTCAGAGGATCAGCTTTTCCATATTCTCCACCAATCATGATCTGCGCAGAAAGTATGTCAATGATAAACATCCTGAGATAGTTCTCAAAAACTTCCAAACATTTTGTGAGAGGGCTGACCTGTACGCAATGATCGTCCTCATTCCTGGAGTAAATGACGGCCTGCAGCTTGAGAAAACCTGTCGGGACATTGAGGAGATGGGAGCCAAGGGCCTCATGATAATGTCCTTTGCAAACAGCAAGGAGCAGGGCCTCATCTTCGGCAATGATCCTGTTATGCCAGGAATTGTGCCATACAGCGCGCAGGACATTCGCCGCATTGCCACAGAGATCAGCGAGAACTATAGCTTCAGAGTAATAGGAACTCCGCTTTGGGACCCAGGCACAGGAGCGCCGTTTGCCCTGGCGCACCATAGAGAGCATCTAAAGAAGCTGCCGCAAGTCGATGGCAGCGTGACCCTCATCACTAGCTCTATAGCCTATCCACTCTTGAATTCTATATTCCAGGAACTCTCAGATGATGTAAATGTTGTGGCCACAGGAAAGGAGATTGGAAATCTCATGACTCTTGAGGATTTTGAGAGAATAGATCTAAAAAATGTTAAAAGCAGGGTGATCATCCCAGGCAGTGTGCTTGCACACAACAGAGACATCCTCAAGGCCCTGCGCAGGGATGGCAAGAGAAGACTTGTCTTCCGCGGCCCGGAAGAGATCACAGTGGTCTCGGAGAGAAGCATTTACAATACACCAGAGGAGGTTATAAATCGAGAGATTGAGGCTTTCTCTGGCCTGATCATGCAGATCAATGAGCTTGGCGATAGCATTCCGAAGGTTCGTTCGAGCAGAAAGACCGCGGAGAAAAGCGCTATGTTCATCGATGGGCTGCGTGCTCATAATTCTGTTGACAATAAGAAGATTCCTGTTGGGAGAAGTGAGAAGGCTGAACTCATGGTCTAGGTCATTTTTTGACTGCAGACCATGGCCGTCCTGACGACAACTTTTATCTCACCCCCTGTAGGTGCAGATCGCAGTGATTGCAATGAGCGAGTCCAGAGAACTGGTGGTAACCAAAGAAGAATACCTGGAGTTCCTGGCCCAGCGCCTGCGACTGCGGGGCTCCTATCAGCACGAGATCGAGAACGTCAGCTTTCCCTTTCTTTTTGCCTCCGGAAGCGAGCTGCTTCGGACCTATATCCTGGGTGCATCAGAGTTCACATCAACGCTTTCTGACAGATACAGGCTGCCTGATAGAGGCTTCATCTGGTATTTGTTCTCTCAGTCGGTAAAAGAGATTCAGATCCTGCCTGACAGGATGACAATAAAATACGAGCTGCAGGACGAATACAGAAAGCCGTTCAAGCAATTTTATCTGTGAAATTGCCGGCGTCTCTCTTAGCCCAGCTTCCTGTGAGCTTTCCCTGCAGGGCTAACCGTCCCAGGCAGCTCTCCACATCTTTTGCCAGTGGAGCTGGCTCTATGCCTGCGAGCGGAGTTCCAGGCAGGGGCGTGAAAAGGTGCGCCCGAACCCTGCCTCCTTTGGAGACTATCCAGCGCACCAGGTCAAGGGTCTGGCGCTGATCGGATTCGGATTCCCCAGGAAGGCCGAAGATGAAATCCACATGCGGCACCAGTGCATATTCAAAAGCAAGATCACACGCATTCTCGATTTCCTCCCGCCCGTGGCCTCTGCCTATGCGGCGCAGCACTGCCGGGCTGCCGGACTGGCCGCCGAGGCTGATGCTCCTGTTCGCGCAGTACCTGACGATGATATCCAGCGCCTCTTTTGAGACGAACTCCGGCCTGACCTCGGACGGAAATGTGCCGAAGTAGATTGGCTTGCCCTGTTCTGCCAATTCCCTGAGCAAAGACTCAACCTTATCGAGCCTGGCGCTGCGACCATCTGAGCCATAGGCCAGGGAATTGGGAGAAGTGAAGCGGATGTCCCTGTGGCGGCTGGCGTATTTGGCGATGGAGGCAATGGACCGATGTCGCATGCATGAGCCGAAGAGGCGCGGCGTGGCGCAGTAGGCGCATCCCCAGGGGCAGCCGCGAGAGATCTCTATGGG
>DAONDW010000055.1:0-1372 GCA_035402785.1 Methanothrix sp.
TTATCCTTCATCAATCGCGTTACATAAAGCCTGGCCCACAGATAGCTTATGAGGCTTCCGCTGATGTTTCCAAAGACTATTCCCCACCAGATGCCCTCCTGACCAAGCCCCAGGACCATTCCAAGGACAAAGGCCATCATGGTTATGAGAATCACATCTCTCAGCATGTTCAGGAACAGTGAAGTGAGCCCCTTTCCAGCACCCTGAAAGAGGCATGCAGACATGATTCCCGGAGACACGAATGGATAGAACAGGCACATCGCATGCATGAATGCAACCATCGTTGGAGCCAGGTGTGCGCTGTCAGCCGTGTAGGTGAAGAACATTGTTATTTGCGGGGCAAAAAGCCCTGTGACGACTGCAGTGACAGCTCCAATGATCAATCCGAGCTTTGTCGAATAGCTGTGAATTATCTGCAGATTTCCATATTTTCTGGCACCAAATGCCGCACCTGCAACCGATATCTCGGCTGTTGCAATGGCAATCAATGGAACCAGGGCTACGAATATCACCCTCCAGCCAGCGGTATAGACTGCGACAGCATCAGTGCCCGAAATCCTCACCAGCATGGCATTGATGATGATGGCATCTATCGAATAGAGCAGGAACTCGAAGCTCGCGGGAATTCCCACCAGAAGAATGTCCTTCATCACTCCTGAGCTGTAGGAGAAGGCCTTTTTTGAAAAGGAGACATACGTATCCCTCTTGATGAACATCCAGTAGATCTGAACAACCGAGACCAGCAACATGGAGACTGCTGTACCCCATGCAGCACCGGCTATGCCCATATTCGCCCAATAGATCAGAATGGGGTCAAGAATGGCGTTTGCCAGAGATCCTGCACATATCGCATACATCGTGCGCTTTGTGTCCCCTTCGCCCCTCAAAATGGCATAAGCTATGTTGGAAAAGACTATCAGGGCGCTTGCAGCAAATACGATATTTCCGTACTCCAGCGCCAGGTCCAAAGATGCCCCGGCTCCCATGACTGCGAGAAGCGGCTTGGAGAAATAGAGGAGCAGGACAGTCAGAATCAGGGATACTGCTATCACCAGGAGCATTCCATGCATGGCGACATTGTCCGCTCCAGACCTGTCCCGGGCCCCTATTCTGCGGGAGATCGAAGAAGAAACGCCAGCACCCAGCCCATTGGAGAGGCCAACCACAACCATGAAGACAGGAGCCACAAATCCAACTGCAGCCAGAGCATTCGATCCAAGCCCGGCCACCCAGACAGCATTTACAAGGCTGTATGCTGCCTGAATCATCATGGCCACAATCATCGGGCCTGAGAGCTTGATGATTGCTTTCTTCGGCTCTCCGATCAGCAGGGAGACGCCCTCGGTGATTTTCTTCTGATCTATTTCCCGAA
>DAONDW010000055.1:1472-8725 GCA_035402785.1 Methanothrix sp.
ATTTCCTGATCTTGCGAGACCGACGCTATCCCACCTTCATTTCCTTTTCCAGCTTTCTCACAGAATCCCGCAGAAAAATAGCACGCTCGAAATCGAGCTTCTCTGCCGCGTCCCTCATCTCTGCCTCAAGCTCGATGATCACATTGGGGATATCTGACTTTGGAATGTGCCTCGTGTCAGTGATCTCCACCACCTTCTCACGTATGGGTTTTTTAATGGTGCGGGGCACAATTCCATGCTCTTCGTTGTAGGCCATCTGCAGCTTCCTGCGCATCTCAGTCTTCTCGACAGCCGCACGAATGGAGCCTGTCATGCTGTCTGCATAAAGAACCACGCGGGAGTGAGCATTTCGAGAGGCCCTGCCTATTGTCTGGATGAGGCTCTTCTCGTCTCTCAGGAATCCCTCTTTATCGGCATCGAGAATCCCAATGAACCCGACCTCCGGAATGTCAAGCCCTTCCCGCAAAAGGTTGATTCCAACGAGCACATCGAATTTTCCAAGCCGCAGCTCGCGGATGATCTCAGTACGCTCAAGCGTGTCGATGTCCGAATGAAGATAGCGGGCACGAATATCGTTTTTCGCCAGGAAATCCGTCAGCTCTTCTGCCAGGCGCTTGGTCAGAGTCGTAACAAGCGCCCGGTCTCCTGCTGCAATCACCCTGCCAATCTCGGACATGACATCTCTCACCTGTCCATCAATTGGCCGGATCTCCACCATCGGATCGAGAAGACCTGTGGGCCGGATAATCTGCTCTACCACCTGCCGGGAATTCTCCAGCTCATAGGCACCGGGCGTTGCTGAAACGAAGATTACATCGCCCATGTGCCTCTCAAACTCCTCGAATTGAAGGGGCCTGTTGTCGTAGGCGCTCGGCAGCCTGAAGCCATAATCGATCAGGCTCTTTTTCCTCGATCGATCTCCATTGTACATGCCTCGAAGCTGTGGCAGGGTCTGATGGCTCTCATCAATCACAAGCAGAAAGTCATCAGGAAAATAATCGATCAGGCAATAGGGGGCCTCACCAGAATGCCGGCGATCGAAATGGCGCGAATAGTTCTCGATGCCCTTGCAGCTTCCGGTCTCTCTTATCATCTCCATGTCGTGCAGCGTTCTCTGGCGGAGCCGGTGGGCCTCTATCATGCCCAATTGCGGCAGACGCTCCTCAAGCTCAGAGAGGATTGACTCAATTGCCGCCTTCTGCTCCTCCTCAGGAATCACATAATGCCGTGCAGGATAGACGAAAAAGTAGTTCATCTCCTCTTTAACCCTGCCAGTCTGCCTGTCAACCTCACAGATCCTGTCTATCTCGTCTCCGAACAGCTCAATTCTGATGATGTCATTGAAATATCCCGGCACAAGATCGATGGTGTCTCCCTTGGCGCGGAAGCGTCCGGGCGAGAGGTCCAGATCGTTTCTTTCAAAGAGAATGTCAATGAGCTTCACCAAAATCTCCTTTCGTGAGATCTTTTCGCCCACCTTTAGCTCAAAGCCCATCTTCTGGAAGTTCTCTGGGTTGCCGAGACCGTAGATGCATGAGACTGAGGCGACGACTATCACATCTCTTCGCGAAAGGAGCGATGCAGTTGCAGCCAGCCTCATCTGCTCGATCTTTGGGTTGATGAGAGAGTCTTTCTCGATGTACTGGTCTTTGGCAGGAATATAGGACTCCGGCTGATAGTAGTCGTAATATGAGACGAAGTATTCGACCCGGTTTTCCGGAAAGAATTCTTTGAATTCATTATAGAGCTGCGCCGCCAGAGTCTTGTTGTGGGCAATGACCAGTGTCGGCTTTTGCAGATTCGCAATGATGTTGGCCACAGTATAGGTCTTGCCGGATCCGGTCACGCCAAGAAGTGTATGAAAATTTCTCCCTGGCACTGCTGACACTGGCCCTGGCCTCCCGTTTGCCAGGATTTTTTCGGGCTCTTCTGCGAGAAGGCCCGATGTCAGCTTATCAATGGCGTCAGGCTGTGAGCCCGCTGGCGAGAAGCTGCAGGTCAGACGGAACTTCTCTGAGGAAGAGTTGCGCTCAATAAAGAGATCTCTCGACATGCAAATGAGAGGTTTGAAAATGCTATAAAGCTATGAGCCTTTCCCTATCAAAAAGGCCTAATATTCCAAAAGCCATGAAAAGCTGATGGACGCGACATCACAGATGATTCCGCTTACAGTCGAAGAGCTGTGGCAGATCTACACGCCTGTAAAACCAAAGATTGAGTCAAGGCTCAAGGAATTCTCGTGCATCTGGCAGACTGCATCTGAGCAGGAGCTATTCCGAGAGCTGGCCTTCTGCCTTCTCACGCCCCAATCCAAGGCCAGGACCTGCTGGAAAGCTGTTGAGCGGCTTGAGAGAAAATGCATGCTCGCCAAAGCCGGACACGAGCAGATCTCCCAAGAGCTGACAGGAGTCAGATTCAACCTGCGAAAGGGAGAGTACATATGCCTTGCAAGAGACCTGTTTTCCTCTCGCTCTCTGAGAGAAACTCTCGCAGGCTATGCCGAGCCAGCAGAGGCCAGGCAGTGGCTTGTCGAAAATGTCAAAGGGATGGGATACAAAGAGGCAAGCCATTTCCTCAGAAATATCGGGCGGGGCGAGAGCCTGGCAATCCTGGACAGGCATATTCTGAAGAACCTGGTCCTTTTAGGAGTCATATCCGAGGTTCCAGCTACACTCACGAAAAAGATGTATCTGGAGATCGAACAAAAGATGATTGCGTTCTCAAGGGACGCAAAGATTCCCATGGGACATCTGGATCTCCTGCTATGGTATAAGGAAGCAGGCGAGGTCTTTAAATGATGCACATCGAGAATGGCGCCGCCTATGCTGTACACATGATATGCAACAAATCGTCTATTAATACTGGCCAGATGCTTCATTGTATTCAATAGCTTCGGAGTAACGAATTTGATGACAGCAACGTACGATAAAAAAGAAAGCAATGGCTCTTTCAAAAAAGCATTGCATTTGTTGTCCTCAGAAGGACTCAGCGGGGCCATGTTGGTAGTGGAACGGGAATTAGAGTGCGACCCGATGAACTGGGAAGCATGGTCAGCCAAGGCGGATATCCATTACTTCAACGAAAACTACGATGCCAGCATGCAGTGCTGTGAGAGGTCCATCAAATTGAACCCGGATAATGCTCTGGCATACAATATCAAAGGAAATATATTCTATAAATCCGGGAGATACAAAGAAGCCATTGAATGCTACAATAGAGCTATAGAAATTGAGCCGTTGTTTGTGAAGGCCTGGTACAACAAAAAAATTGCAACAGAGCTTCAATTGAAAAAATCAAGGCCTAAAGTTCGTTATATTCTTCCACGCGAGGGCAACCAGAGGAAACGCTAATAGATCGGTCCAAGGATGTTTATGCCGTTTTCCTCCACAGAAATCTGATGCTTTTCCATGGCATGTTTTGCGGCCCTCATCTTCAGTATTTGAATATATCGTTTTACGCCAGCATTGCCCTCGATCATTCCAAGCTCGATTATCCCGTCGGCCAGAAAATTTTCTGTTTGAGGGAAATGGATTAACTGCCCGTTCATCCTTGATTGAGCCGATTCCATGATTATAAAAGATGTCACTATTTCTTCTCTAATATGTGTAAAAAAATTATAGATTCTGTTTCTCATGGTCTCCTGCCCTGAAATGATATAAAGGGCATTGAGAGAATCGAGCGCAAATAGCGTCAGGTCATCATATTTATCTACATAGGAATCCAGGACCTCTTCAGTCAATTTAACGAGATCAAGCTCGCTGTCAATCCATTCCAGCCGCATATCTCGATAGTCGAATATATGCAGATTATTTTCCTTATTTATTCCGAGGCTCTTCATATTTGCAAGATGGCTCGCGGCGCTTTGCTCCAATGTAATATAGAGAGCATGCTCTTTGCTGGCTTTAACATGATTTGCCATCATGTTAAAAACCAGGCCTGATTTTAATGTACCTTCTGCCCCACTCACGAGAATTACCGAGCTTTTCGGAATTTCCATGAACATAATTTTATCCAGGCCATTTATCACCGCTTTTTGCATATGGCTCATCTCTTGATCAAGAGCGATATCTGCTCAAGGGCTTTGGAAAAAAATTCGACATCTTTCTCTGCAATTTCTCTGCCCCGAGTTGTGAGGCTATATTTCTTTGATCTCATATCACCTTTGTTGTATTCAGCATGAAGCAATCCTTCTTCTTCAAGTGTGTATAAAATTGGATAAACAGTCCCCTGACTGAGAAATACATCGCACTTCGAAAAGATCTCCTTTATCAGATCATAACCACACATCTGTCTTTCAAGAAGCGAGGATAATATGAAGACTTCTCTGTTTGCCTTGATAATTCTATCGATAAACTTTTGGCAATAATCTTCTTCAGATTCGCAGAGGTTTGGCTCACTTTCCATAGAATTCTTCATATCTGAGAATTACACCTCAGTATTGTTAAGCAGTGCTAACTATAAGAATTTATTCATCAACTTATTGAAGCGCTTCACACTCTGAGGACATCGGCAACAGCTCAACCATATTCCGCTCTATCAATGCCATCTCCTTCAGATCCACAGCGGAAGGATTCACAGGCAGGATCAATATTGCTCTCTCCAATATCACCCATTCCTCTATATCTCGCAAAAGCCTCAACACATGAGCCGAACCATTTTCGAAGATCAAATGCTCAATTCCGTCGAGAAGGACTACGGGATTCCTGCTCTGCTTCAAAAATTTTATAATAATATCCGCCATGACTTCAAGATTTGCCGGGCTGACGCTTTGCAGTCCATGATTGCTTATCCAGAAGATCGGCGTTGTCTGCAAGGCATATTTCAGACGGATCTCCTGAGGCGACTGCATGGTAAAACACAATCCCTGTGCTCGAAATTGCCTGCAGGTTTTGCAGGTGCATGGCAGCTCGCATCTTTCACATCCTATGCTCTCACATGGGAAAGAATCAAGATAATCGCAATCACTGCACCTTCCTTTTACTTGAGAAACAAACAGGTCAAAGCTGAATTCGGACTTGACCTCCTTAACAAGATAGCTGGAGCCTTTTTTCAGATTATAGGTTATGACATGATTTAATGGCTCAGTTGCAGGTACAACTGCTGGTTTTATATTCAGTTTGGCGAGAAGGTTTTTCATCATAATTTTTTAGGCAAAGTGAAGACGAATGTGCTCCCTTTTCCTACCTCGCTTGCAACCCAGATGCGGCCCTCATGGGCCTCTATTATTCCTTTGGCAATCGCCAGTCCCAACCCCATGCGACCGGATTCTTTGGTCAGGGAATTACCGCTTCCTGTATAGAATTTTTCAAAAATCCTGCTTTGATCCTTTTTGGCGATACCGATTCCATTATCGACTATCGATACGCAGACATCATTGGCATCATCTGTGATGATCACATTTATCGTGCCATTTTTCGGAGTATATTTGATGGCATTTGTGAGAAGGTTGTTGAAGACCTGTTTGATCCTCCTGCCGTCCCCGTCCACCTCTGGAGGAGAGCCTTCTATGCATAATGAGACCGTCTGCTCCTTCAGTCCTGCAAGCCTTCCCAGCTCATCGAGAACTGTTCGAGCAATATCATCCACTTTTATCGGAGACTTGTTGATTTTCAGAGCCCTTGACTCCAATCTGGAGACATCGAGCAGATCCTCGACAAGCCGGATCATATGCTCTATCTGCGAGCTGATGATTCCAATCTTCTCTCTTTGATGATTTGTCAGCTCGCCGAGCATTCCTTCTTCAAACATCTCGATATAGCTTTTGATTACTGTGATGGGTGTTCGAAGCTCATGAGAGGCAGTAGATATGAATTCCGATTTGATCTCGTCATTTTCTTTGAGGTCCTCATAGGCATTTTCGAGCTTCACATATGAATCCCTCAATTCCTCCTGCAGTCGAGTCAACTCGGTTATGTTCTCCATGAATATGACGACCTTGCTTATGCTCTCCTCCTGCTCTTTCAAAGGATATATTTTATAAAAATAGAACATTCCGCCAGGATATCGTATTTGATCGCCATCAAATGGAATTCCGGTGAGAAACACTTCCCGAATTTTATCTATAATTCCCGTCTTCTCTATGAGCATCGAGGGAATCAATCGAGTCAGCCTCTCTCCCAGGACGTCGCTCTCTCGTTTGGCAAATGACTTTGCGTAGTAATTCTTGTTGGCGTAGAGCACCTCCATGCGCCTGTTCACCACTATGATGGTGCTCGGAATGGCCTCTATTATCTCTTCCTGATATCCTCGAACCGATTCAATTCCAATCATTTTTTCGCCAGCGATTCAATTGAGCTTATCAATTCCTTGATTTTAAATGGCTTTATTATGAATTTTTTTGCGCCGGCAAGAAGGCATTCCTTATCGAGGCCACTCTTACCCACTGCAGAAATGACTATTATCTTCGCGGATGGGTCGATCTCCAGCATTTTTTTTGTGGCGCTGATCCCATCGAGCTTCGGCATCAGAATATCCATCAAAACGACATCTGGCCTGATCTCAATGTATCTTGCCAGACCTTCTTCTCCGTTTTCGGCAACATAGACCTCATATCCATGCGCTTCCAGGATATCCCGAAACGCTTTGAGCATCTCAGGCGCATCATCAATAATCAGTATCTTCATATCATCCACTGACTTTCAATCATTATTTTTGTTCAACGATGCCGCTAATCCTCTTTTAGTTTTCTAGGGCATATAGCTTGTTAATTCTCAATTTTTGAAACAAAATCAAACAGATAATTGAAAATGAAATCGAAAAATGAAAGGCTATTTAGGGCTAAAAGTTCTCTATTAGGATATGCTGTGAATCCGAGAGGTGATCTATGTCAGGCACAAAAAGAGGCACAATAAGAGGTGCCATTCTTGACCTCCTTTATTCTATCAGTATATATAATAATAAGGATAAACAAAAATAAACAATTGAGTAACTGATCGAAAATCATTGGTTGAATTAAAAAAATATATTGTAGTAAATAATAATCCTTGAGATAACTCAGGATAAGATCGGATTGGAGGAATCAAAATTGGTAACAGCTACACCAGACGCATCAAGTCTTGCTGAGGTTTTGGACAGAATCCTTGACAAGGGAATCGTTGTCGATGTTTGGGCCAGGATCAGCCTGGTTGGAATCGAGATTCTGACTGTGGAGTCCCGCGTTGTCGTGGCATCGGTTGACACCTTCCTGCACTACTCTGAGGAGATGGCCAAGATCGAGCAGGCAGCAATTGGCGCTACACCAGCAGTTCCTGCTT
>DAONDW010000056.1:0-1929 GCA_035402785.1 Methanothrix sp.
TCTATGTAGCGCGCTGGAAGGCTCATCTCCTCCGCGACATAGGCGATGCACAGGGTCCAGCCCAATGAATCAATGCGCGCATAGGCCACATATCCATCTCCGCTGCCTAGACCAACCACGATGGCTCCGGAGCTTCCTTTTAAGAGGCTCTTGCCAAGCCCCCGAACCTCGGCATCATCGGATTTGATGAGATTCTCCGAGGCAAAAAGATCCCGAAGCCGATTTTCCGGCTTATTTTTAGGCCGGTATATTATCAGCCCGGATGAATCTACGATAAATGGATATCCCCTTCCTTTCAACGATGACAGATCGTCAAAGATCGGATCAAGAGATACATCCATTCCGGCAATTCCCGTAAACTCGCCATCGCGATAGAACGGAGTGGTGACAGTGATCACATCTTCGCCCTTGCTGTCCACATAAGGCCCGGTCCAGATTGTCTTCATCATTCGCTTGGCCTGGGAATAATAAGACATGTCCTTGTAGCCGAAGAGCGCTGCATTGCTGAGCGTTTTGTTGCTGTAGGGCCATACCGCCAGCACGCCATCCTCGGTTCCAATATAGGATAAATACAGGGACGAGTCTGCTTTGTGAAGCTCCTGCATGACCATAGCCGGAGCGCACAGGGACTTGACAGTATCGTCCCTCATATCAGAGACGGTCTGGTTGGCCCCAATTGGAGCAATCCAAATGCCTGGTGGAGTAACACAGCTTTCATTGGCAGAGCTGGCTGCCGCATACGCCGCAATAAGCTCGTTTTCTGATGCAATGCGCAGGAAGAACTGCTCATACTGGCGCGCCTTGGCAACGGCAAGCTGCACCTGATCAGCTTCGTCCGGTCCAACTGCCAGCGCAGAACGATTGAGGGTAGTGCTGAGGCTGGTGATATTATTCTGAACATCCACAGAAGCCCGGTTCATCTCAATGAAAGAGAGAAGCCCTATGCATGCCATGGGCAGCAAAGCAAATGCTATCAAAACTGCCAGGAGCTTTCCTCTTAATCCATCCATGAAAACCATTTCTCATCTAAGCAATCATCGTTCTTCTCGCCAGGCTTTTTTCGCCTCAGGAACTCAAGACATCCCAGGACGATTGATCTCTTCGGACATTTGAGATATGGATGAATGGTCCTCGTAATATAAACTCTTTTCAGCAAACCATCCTGCGGAAAGTATTTATTAGCACCATCCGAATAATTATTATGAAAGGGCACTATGAATTTCTCCAGCCCCTGAAACGCCTGACAGAGGCATACAATCGTTTTGAAAACGCTGTGTGGGCATTAAACGTTGCGATGCTGTCCATCGCAATATATTGCCTTATGGAGCTGGCAGGCATTACAGGCTTCATGAGCTTTTATTATCAGGATAACATCATCCTCGCGACATCACCTGCCATTTTATCAGTGATCCTTGGACTTGTTGCAGCCACCGGATTCAGGAGACGAAGAAGGATCGACGTCTTCAATCTTCTGGAGTCAGAGTTATCTGAGAAAACACGCACAGCCTATGACAATCGCGAAGTTGACAGCCTCCCCATGCAGGATCTGGCCAGAGAGCTGAAAGCCAGTCTGAATACGATCAATCCATCCAAAATGCTGGATACGAGGCAGATCAAAGGCCGAATGCTGGCCATTGCCATTTTGTCAGTAGCAGCAATCGTCCTGGCTCAGAGCGAAATCGTGACGCCCTCTGACTTTCAGACCCTGTCTGACATCAGAGACAAGGCACTCTCCATGATAGATAACGAGAACCAAATGCAGAACAAAAGCCATGAGATCAACTTGACGGGCAACATCTTTGGCAAGCCATCTCTTGCAGTTTTAAATGAAAATAAGATGGAGATCATGCTTTACCCGGGAATAGGTGCCGGATCATTGGCCAGAAATACGGAGCCAGTTGAGCGCGTGTTCCAGAAATCCCAGGCTGG
>DAONDW010000056.1:2029-8622 GCA_035402785.1 Methanothrix sp.
TTCAGCCTGGCAGTGCTAATAGCTTCTCCGGACCATGTAGTCTGCCAGCGCCATGAGTGTGGCCTTGGCCCCGGAATCCGGCAGAACCCTCAAAGCCCTCTTGCCCTTCTCCACCATCTCCTCAGCCCGGGAACGGGCATACTCGATGGACCCGCTTTTCTCCAGAAGGGCTATGGCCTTCTCAATCTGCTCGGCTGTGGCATCCTTCTTGCCAAAGACCTCTACAGGCACATCATGCGAAAAGGCATGAATCATGATCAGGGTCTTCTTGGCCTCAATCAGATCGCCCCCCTGCCGCTTTCCGGACACCTTCTCTGGAGTGATGAGATCTATCACGTCATCCTGCAACTGAAAGCCCATGCCCGTCAGCCTTCCAAACTCGTCCAGAGCTGAGACTACCTCGGCTGATGCGCCCGACAAAATCGCGCCTATGCCTGCTGAGGCACCATAGAGAACACCAGTCTTCTTCTCAATCATCTCCATGTACTCGGCCTCAGAAACCCGGTCCCTCACCTCAAACTGCATATCCAGCCACTGACCTTCGCAAATGGCAGTGCATGTCCTGGACAGCATATTCATGGCATCCAAAATCAGCTCTGGCCTGGCTTCTGTCATGCCAAGCACCTGAAAAGCCTTTGAGTAAAGCGTGTCTCCTGCCAGTATGGCCCCTGACTGCCCCCAGAGCTTGTGAACCGATGGCCTGCCGCGCCTGACATCTGCATTGTCCATGATGTCATCATGAATGAGTGTGAAATTGTGGATCAGCTCTATGGATACCGAGGCGCTGGCCAGCAGGCTGACATCGCCTCCTGCAGCCTCACCAGCCAGAAGAAGCATGGATGGCCGCAGCCTCTTTCCGCCTGCATCCACCAGATGCCGGCTTGCCTCGTAGAGCTGACGCGGATGCACCACCGGCAAAAGCCTCTCAATGGCCTCAGTCACCTGAACAGCTCTCAATTGCAGCTCATGATCCAGCTCTTTGTCCATGGTCTTTTTCATTCTCGCCTCACCTCACACTCAAGTCTAGTCGATCAAAAGCTCCTGACCGTTTCTCACCAGATGAATGTTGGAGCCCAGCGAATAGCCTGTCTCCTCTGCCATCATGAGATAGCTTCCGTGAGAGATCAGATTTCCGTGGCTTGGAATGACATGCTCCGGCTGAATCATGCGCAAAAGCTCCCAATGATCCTCCCTGCAGGCGTGCCCAGATACATGCACGTTATCGTAAATCCTGCCGCCCCTCATCTTGAGCTTTGTGACAACTGTGTGCCTGTTGGACTCGTTG
This sequence comes from Methanothrix sp., assembly GCA_035402785.1. Lineage (GTDB taxonomy): Archaea > Halobacteriota > Methanosarcinia > Methanotrichales > Methanotrichaceae > Methanothrix. Next base: position 3,315 of record DAONDW010000056.1, read on the forward strand.
AGAGGCTGCGGAATGATGCCAGCAGAGAATATGACCCTGTCGCCAGAATCCACTGCATAGTCAGTCTCGCCATTGGCAACCCTGCTCAATATGGCTCCGGGCTCTCCCTGGTGGCCCGTCATGATGGGCAGATACTTGTCCTTGCCCTCGCTCATGATCCGCTTCAAAGCTTTGTCCACAGACTTGCGCCTGCCAAAGACTGCCACCTCACCCTGCGTTGCATAGCCGGTCCTCACAGCCGTTCCCCAGTACTTCTCCATGGACCTGCCAAGCAGAATGGGCTTTCGGCCCATCTTATGGGCAGCCTCTATTATTGCCCTGATGCGTGCAATGTGCGAGGAGAAGGTTGTGACCATTACTCCGGACTTTGATTCCTCAGTGCCGATGAGCACATCCCACACCAGGTCCTTGGCGATCTTCTCTGAAGGCGTCTTGCCTGAGATCGAGGCATTTGTGGTCTCGGTTATGAGCGCCAAAACGCCCTGCTTGCCCAGGGCTCTTAACCTTGCGAAGTCTGGCGGCTCTCCCAATGTCGGAGACCGATCTATCTTGAAATCATTTGCGTAGAGTATGATGCCCTTTGGGGTATGAATGGCTGCAAACACGCAATCGACAATGCTGTGCTGCACCCTGATGAACTCCAGCTCAATGTCCTCGGTTATGGCAAACCGCTCACCAGCTTTCATGACCTGCAGCGGATTTTTCACACCAAAGATCTTTTCAGATTTGATCTCCTGGTTTATGAGGTCTGCTGTGAATGGAGAGGCAATTATCGGAGCATGGTATTTATGAGCCAGCTTGGAGATGGCTCCGATGTGGTCCAGATGGCCATGTGTGCATGCGATGGCCCTTACCTTTCCATCGACATTCTCCATGATGCTATCATCCGGTATGGCCCCCATGTTGATGAGGTCTACGGCATGAAGCGACTCCACATCAGTGTCCTCGTGAATCTGCACCCGATCCAGGCGGATGCCCATATCCATTACCACGATATCCTTTCCGATCTTTATCGCAGTCATATTGCGGCCAATTTCATTATAGCCGCCAACGGCGATTATCGCTATATCTTTCATCTTGCCAACTCTCTATAATTAGAAAATACATTTAAATCGTAATTCCTTGCCTGCAGCCACTCTCTGGTCCTTCCTAGAACCACAAGAGGGGTTCGTGCAAGCTGCGACACATCTCTGCATCCGGTGAGAAACATGCTGATTCTCAGCGACCGAATATATGAGCCTATGGCCTTTACTACAGCATCTTTATTTTCAGTGGCAGGCTTGAGGAATGGAAGAGATGCTCCTGCGAGACCTGCGCCCAATGCCAGGCTCCGGGCAACATCCAGTCCGCTTCGCACTCCTCCGGAGGATATGACTGCAGCCCCGGCTGACCTGCATTCGACTATGCTCACAGGTGTCGGAATTCCCCAGGACTTAAACAGACGGCCCATCTGTTCAAGCCCCTCGTCTCCTGACTCAGAGGCTCGGAATGTCTCGACTCCTGCCCATGAGAGGCCTCCAACTCCTGATACATCGATCATCTTCACTCCCGCGTCTACAAGATACCTGGCCACCTCTGCAGTTATGCCTGCCCCAGTCTCCTTGACGATGATTGGCACAAAGCCGCATGAAGCTGATCTGATTGCATCCAGCACGCCGCCTGCATCTTTGTCTCCTTCAGGCTGAATGCTCTCCTGCAGGAAGTTTAAATGAATGGCAATTGCATCTGCGTCTATCATCTCTGCAAGCCTTTCTATTATATGCGGCATTTGCGAGCCGGACCGCTTCAATTGAACTGCTCCGATGTTTCCAATGATTGGAACGTCAGGCGCAGCATCTCTGACAGCCGAGAAGGTGTCTTCAAGGCGTCTGTCCTCTAAAGCGGCCCTCTGAGAGCCCACGCCTATCGCAATTCCCATCTCTGATGCAGCCTGTCCGAGACGAATGTTGATCTCTTTTGTATCCGGGTGGCCCCCAGTCATGGCGCTGATCATGAGGGGCGCATTCAATTTCCGTCCCAGAAATCTGCAAGAGGTATCGATATCTGTTTCATCTATCTCTGGCATTGCCTTATGAAGAAGAACTATGTCCTCAAAGGGCCTCAGCTTTGCGTCTACCTCATGATCAAGACAGATTCGAATATGATCCAGCTTGCGGCTTGATGTGGTCACGTCGATCTCCTGATTCTGGTGCCTGCGCTCTCTCCATTCAGGGCTCTGATGATATTTCCATCTGTTCCCGCATTGAATATAACAGACTCTATCCCGATATCGGCGAGGTCCAAAAGCTCCAGCAGCTTTCCTCTCATGCCGCCTGTCACATCCACACCTGCGCTCAAGCCGATGGCGCTCTCAAATTCGGGATACTCAGCTCTGGTGATTTGAGCAAGCGGCTTTCCCAAAACCAGGACGCCATCGACATTGCTGCCCACTGCAACGATATCCGCCTTCAAAGCCCTGGCGAGGTATGTGACAAGCTGATCCCCGGAGACTATGCCTGCGCCTCTGGCGATGTCCATGGCCACGTCGCCATGCAAGACCGGCATGATTCCGTCATTTTGCATCTCCCTGATTGGATCAAGAAACAGGCCCTCAATTCTGCCATCCCTGAGAAGGACGCAGGACAGCGGATGAACTGGCAGGCAATTCACACCGGCCTGGCCAAGCGCATCGATAACCAGATCACAGAGCCTGGCCACTGAGCTATGGGTCACCCTCAGGCCTTCCTGGCTGAACTTTTCTGGCAGCCCGTATTTTTTGGCTGGAATATGTCCAAAGGAGCCAGCCCCATGCACCAGCACCAAATCCTGGCTTCGAGATGATGAGATCTCCCTGGCAATCCTCGTGATCTCATCAGCGCGCGCTGCCATCTCGCGATTCTTGTCTGTGAGAATGCTGCCGCCAATCTTCAGTATGCGGGTCATGGCCATTCCTCCAGTCTCACGCCCTGGCAGCCGGCTCTGACCAGAAAAGGCATGCCTCTTGCCTGTCTTATCGCAGTCATGAGCGGCTGGCAGCCATCTCCTCCGGGAAGCGCAATCATGCAACCGCCTCCACCTGCGCCAGTCAGCTTCGCGCCAAATGCTCCGCCTGCCCCGCGTGCCGCATGGACCAGCTCATCAAGCTCCCGTGAGCTGACGCCGAGGGCCGCCAAAAGACCGTGGTTGATGTTCATCAGGCATCCCAATTCCGCTGTATTCAGATCTCTGATGAGCGGCACAGCTCTCGTGGAGATTGCTCCAATGGCCTGAAATATGGGCGCTACTGCATCATCGTAGCGCTTTTTCAGCTCCTGCACCTTTTCTACCTCTGATCTCGTATCATGAGGCACTCCAGAATATCCCACAACCATCTCCAGCGGTGGAAGATCAAGCGGTGTAACCCCATCAGAGATCTGCAAATAGCCGCCATAGGTTGCCAGAGCAGTATCAGTGGGACTTGCGAGCCCCTGCTGGACATTTTTTTCCAGGCGATGCGAGAGCATAGCGATCTCCTTCAAAGACAGATGCTGGCCCAGATGGCTGCTGATGGCTGTGACTGCGGCCACGACAATTGCTGCAGAGGATCCAAGTCCGGCTGCCAGAGGCAGGCAGGAGCTGATCTCAACTTTGAGATCCCTGGCCCCGAATTCCCTGAGGACTGCTGAGATATATCGAATGGCGTGCTCTGCCTGAGGAGACATGAGCCGTCCTGATGCCAGGTCCAGTGAGAAGCCTTTGAGCGAGAGATCTTTTGCCTCTATGAGCATCTTGCCGGGCATGTCCTGCACAGTGACCTTTGCCCGGAGGTCTATGGCCCCGCCAATCGCAGTGACTCCAAAGACCACGGCATGCTCACCGAAAAGGATTACTTTGCCTGGAGCTGAAGCCGTTGTCAATAGCTGGCCTCCTCAAGAAAATACAACTGCCCCGTACCCGACAACCTGATTGTAGTCGCCACTTACGTCGCCGCTGGTGGCATAAGCCAGCAGCCTGCCGGCTTTTGCTCCCTGAAGAGCTGATGCGGTTATGGTCGCTGCTATCGGCCCGTAGCCACAGGCAGAGGCATTATGCCGGCGCACTCTTTCGTAGAGTTCGGGCACATCCATATTCAAAATGGCCTCGATAAGCTTTGCATCAACCGACCTGGCAATCTCCTGAGGCTCATAATGAGTGAAGTCGCTGCTCGCTATGAATACGCAATTGCGATTGACTTTTTTTGCAGCGCTTGCAAGTGCCCCTCCGACCTCCACTGCGGTCTCTTCATCCTGCAGTCCCATGCAGATAGGCAGTATCTGAAATTCCTGGCCGGAAAATCGCCTCTGGAGAAATGGAAGCTGGACCTCAATCGAGTGCTCATAAAGGTGAGCTGTCTCATCATAGTCGATGATGCTTCCGGCAAGGGCGTCAGCAAGCACTCCATCCGAATCGATGGTGCCAAGAGGGGTCCTCCATGAATCGCGAGAGAGCGCCACTGGAGAGCCCATGCCGTGATGATTGGGTCCCAATATCACATAGGTTTGCGCTTTAGGCAGGCGAGAATAGACTTCGGCTGCCACATGACCGGAATAAACGTATCCGGCATGGGGTACGACTGCACCCAGAGCGGAAAGCTCTTTTTCAGGGCGTAGCATGCCGTCCAGCTGATGCTCTAGCTCTGCTCCTCTACCAGGATAGAACTGACCAGCAACAGCCGGATGCCGCATGGTCTAAAACTCCATTTCGAAGTCGGAGATAGTATATTTGAACCGATCCTCTTCGCCTCTCTCGCGCAGGACCTGACGGGCAAGAAGCCAGTAGATGAGTGTCAATGCCTTCCTGCCTTTGTTGTTTGTGGGTATGACCAGATCGACATTGGATGTCATGTTGTTGGTATCGCAAAGAGCGATTACCGGAATGCCGACATCCACAGCCTCATTGACTGCCTGGGCATCGCCGCTTGGATCCGTTGCTATGAGCGCATCTGGCTCGATGAATCCTCTGAATGCGGGGTTGGTCAGGGTATTGGGCACGAACCGTCCCACATTGGCACCTGCACCTATGGCCTTGGCAAACATTGTAGCTGGCCTCTGGCCGTACTGCCTGGCAGACACCACCAGAATGTTGGCTGGATCATATTTTGCCAGGAACTTGGCTGCCAGGCGGATTCGCTTGTCAGTGGACTGAACATCCAGAACATAAAGCCCGTCTGTTCTCACCCTATAAATGTAGGGCATCATATCATTCGTCTTCTGCTGAGTACCGATATGCACACCAGCGGCCAGGTACTCATCGATCGGTATGAGAGTCTCATATTCTCCCGATACCGTCATCACCTCATCTTCTTCCAACT
>DAONDW010000057.1:0-8617 GCA_035402785.1 Methanothrix sp.
TCTGGACTTCTTTGCCATCGTTATAAACGATCAGCTTCAGGCTGAACTGTGTGACAGCAACGACGCCTACACGGCTTGCAGCCTGCTCGCTCATGGATACATCTGCAGAGTATGTGAAATCCTCATATCCGTATTCAGGAGTGACAATAGCATTTCGGATCTCATAGTCTCCCTGGGCAGCGCATAATGGAGCAAGACATAGGGCTGAAATAGCAACAACTATTATTGGCAATAGCGTGAGATGAATTCTTTCTCTTGCTGCAATCTTGCATAGTAACTCAAATAATCCTGATTTATTATAAGCTATATCTGCCACAATTCCACTCAAGTGCTTCTGCCCCCATCAAATGACAAACGTGTTCTAAACGTATCGCAATTATAAAGGCTTTTTGCCCAGACCTGCAGTAATATTTCCATTGGACGATTTTATCTTAACAGTACCATAACTGCTATTGCTTTTTGAATCATTACCCATATTTTTCTGATCTCCTGCAAGGAATGCGGGCGCTGCATGATCTCAATCCTAAACTCCGGCATTTTTAATAACCATGTGGGCAATTACGAGATCATTAGATCAATTCTTGCTCAATCAATAGTAATAATGACAATAACCAGGCATCAAAATTTTCGAGGTCAATTAACCCCTGGTTATAATTGCCCCGGAGTTTAGGTTACTATCGAGGATTGCCAATAACCTCTGATTTTGTCACACGCGGTAGCCAAATACGGTGTCCGTGAGATTTCATGCTTTTAAAATCATGAGTTTATAAGAATCCGCTACCAGCTATAAAAATAAAATAATACCTTGTATATTTTAAAAAATAGATTAGATTCCAAGCACGCCGCTCGCTGCCTCGACGCCTGCGCCGCAAGAAGCGATCTTGCCCTCCCTGGCCAGGATAAGCTCGAGGGTCTGGATGGTTCTCAGGATGTCGCCTGTGGAGCAGATGCCCATGGTGCCTATTCGGAATATCTTGCCCTTGACTGCGTCCTGCCCGCCAGATACGATCACGCCCTGCTTTTTCATGCCGCCGCGCAGCTTGTCGTCGCTGATGCCTTCAGGAATCTTCATGGCTGTCACTGTGTTGGAGTAGTGGGAATGCTCGTTTACGCGCGGGAACAGCTCAATTCCAAGAGCCTTTGCCGCGGCGCGGACGGATTCGGCCTGCGTGGCGGTCTTGGCCCGGCGGGCTGCAAAGCCCTCGTCAGCAGCCATGTGTAAGGCCTCTTGCATGGCAAAGAACAGAGACACAGCCGGGGTAAATGGCGTCTGAGGCTGGCTCTTTCTCACGCTCTTGAGGTGTGCCTTCAGGTCTGCGTAATAGCTGCTGCTCTTTGGAAGCAGGCGCTCTTCAGCTCTTGGCGAAGTTGAAACCACTGCGAGGCCCGGAGGCACTGCCAGGGCCTTCTGCGAGCCTGTGATAGCGATGTCTATGCCCCATTCGTCTGTCTTGAACTCATTGCCGCCAATAGAGGATATGCCATCCACAATGAAGATCGCATCGTGCTTCTTTGCCAATTTGCCAACTTCTTTGGCAGGGTTGGTGAGGCCGACCGATGTCTCATTGTGAACCATGGCCACTGCTTTGGCGCCCTGCTCCAGTGCAGCCTCGATCTTGTCCAGGTCGAAAGGTGTGCCCCATTCGAACTTCACGGGAATTGCTTTGCCATACCTATCGCCGATTTCGGTGAACCTCTCGCCGAATTTGCCGTTGGATATGGTCACTATCTTGTCGTCACGGCCTATTAGACCTGCCACAGCGGCATCCATGCCAACGGTGCCACTGCCTGTCATCACTACTATCTCGTTTTTTGTCTCGAAGAACTGCTTGAGCAGCCCGCAGCAATCGCTGTAAATTGTGCTGAAATCGCCGCTTCTGTGGCTGATCATGGGCTTGGACAGGGCACGCAAAACGCGCGGTGCAACCTTGACAGGCCCTGGAATCATGAGCAAAGTATCCTCTATATCCATGAGATCCCTTCTTCTTTCTGCCTCCTAAGTTTCAGGCGGCCTATATAAAACTAGCTTTTATACGCTCCGCCGTCTTCCAGCTATGTCTGGCGCAGGGCGGCAGTTCGTGTTTTTCCTTTACCCATTGGCTCAGAAAATCCAATGTATCCTGATCATGCGGGTATCCGCTGCCGATCTTGCAGTGCATGGCCTCCTCCAGCTCCCTCATGGAGGCATCTCGCCGCACCTTGGCCAGGATGGATGCTGCGGAGACGACCTGGTAGTGCTGGTCTGCCTTATGCTCGGCTCTGACCTCCATGCTGGTTTTGCTGGCGGCCTTTACCCTGCATGCAAACCTTTCTGCATTCACGTCTGCTGCATCCAGCATTGCGCGGTCGGCATGAAGCCTTGCGACCACTGAAGAGAAGCTTCGAACCATTATCTCATTCATGGTCATGACCTCTCGCAGCTCGTCGATCATCTGGGGCTTGACCTCAAGGATGTATTGATCCGTGGCGATGGCTGAGATTTTTTTGGCCAGGACTTCTCTTCTGGCTGGCGCGAGAAGCTTTGAGTCCCTGACCCCAAAACCTGCCAGGTCAAAGAGCCTGTCCTCCTCGATCACCAATCCCGCCACAAACATGGAGCCTATGACCGGGCCCTTGCCTGCTTCATCTGCGCCGAGGAGCAACATGAATTGCACAGCACCTTTCTGATACATTAAGTAATCGACATCAAGAGTAAGCAAAAGAATGAATCAGCGTGAGTTGATATGGAACTTATCAGGCAGAAATGGCTTTAAGAGCTCCTGCGCTGTAAAACAGCCGCAATGGTCCGACTCTCTGCAGATGGCGCGGCGAGGGGACATGCGCCTGCCTCATGCCCAATGCAAATGAAGAACGATTTAAGCATGGAAGAGGCCTGTTTCCTGATTGATAAATGAATAACCATGCATTTTATCCTCATCAGATCAGCGTCATTTTGTACGCAAGCCTTATAAGCTAGTATCAATCCAGTGTGTATATCCCAAATGCAGCGGGGTAGGGTAGTCAGGATATCCCGACGGGCTCATAACCCGTAGATCAGTAGTTCAAATCTACTCCCCGCTATAAATCTAATAAAGGATCTTTTTAATACGGAGCTTTATCAGGGGTTTTCTGGTATCCTTCCAGGATTCTTCCGGCTTTGTTTTATTTTTATCTGCGCATTATTCCCGTAGCTATTGCGATCATGGCGATGTGGAGGGATAATTGATGACCGAAATTCACAACAGGGTCTCACTTTTGCCTGATGCCTGTCCAGGATATGCTGTCCAGGATATGAAGCGATCATAAAATAGCTGATCGAGTCTCAGGCGGGCCAGCACCGATCCACAGCGCCCTCTCAGGAGGAGCCGATCACCGTAGTGATGGCCTGACCTCGCCCTGGGCTCGACATGATGCCGGGCTTACGGGCAATCACAGCACCGGGATAAACACAGCGTCCAATACCACACGCAATTGGAACCCGTATCACCGCAGGGTGCCGGGCCTGCAACATGCCCTTTTCCTCGGCATTCTGTCGCGTCCTGCAGCCAGGATAATAGTCTTATCCAGGTCTGGCTGATTCAAGGCATACTACGCCGTTTAAGGCGTGCATCTCTCAACCTCGCAGGTCATCTCCTGCCATCAGCCATTCTGCAACTCTCTATGTGCCGTATCTGATGGCACACTCACTCTGGCGCTCCACATAAAGACGCAGCCACGGAGGAGGCGTCCCCGAACTATCCAGGCATCGAGAGTCATCTGGTGGGATCAAAACCCGATCCTGCTGCACTGACACGACAAACTATCTATATAATCGTTATAGATATTTGTAGTTTTCGCTTGAAGGCTTGATAGTCCTATCATTTCATCAGTTCTGGCCTTGTGCGGCGGGAGAACTCTCCGAAGGCCATTTGATCCAGAAAGATCAAGAAGGGCGACAAAGGCTATAGTGGCGATAAAGAAATAAAAGACAAAAGAAAAACACAGGCATGAAAAATTGTCCGGGAAAATAAAAACCAAGGGGATATTTCAAATGACCACGTTCGGATTCATAGGCACTGGCCATCTGGGGAGCATGCTGATTGAAAAGTTTGTGGAGACCGGTGCCATGCAGGCAGAGGATGTCATGGCCAGCAACCGGACGCCGGAGAAGGCTATGCATCTTGCCAAGGCCGTGGGCATTCGCGCCGCGACAAACCGTGCAGTGGCCGGGCTGTCAGATGTGATCTTCATCTGCGTCCGTCCCCTGGAGGTCAGAGATGTGGTCTGCGAGCTGGCTGATCTGCTGAATCGCGACAAGCTCTTGGTCTCCGTGGCAGGAGACGTATCTCTCTATAAATTGAAGAGCCTGTGTCAGGCTCGCCTGGCACGCGCGTTTCCAAGCATTGCCAGCCAGAAGCTGCAGGGCGTGACGCTTCTCTCTTTTGCAGACAACGCAACAACCGAAGACAGGACGAATCTAATTTCCCTATTTCGGGCAATAGGCTATCCGGCAGAGGTTGATGAGATGGATTTCCCGGTGCTTGCAGATCTGACAAGCTGCGCTCCGGGCTATTTCGCTGCCATCATGCGCGAGTTTTCATTGGCTGCAGAGAGAAAGGGAGTCTCAGCCGAATTGGCGGAACGGCTGGTCAGGCAGACAATGCTTGGCACTGCTATGCTTCTCGATGAGGAGAATTTTGCAGGGCTGATCGAAAAGGTTGCCACCAGAGGAGGAATTACAGAAGCTGGAATAAAGGTCATCCGCCGCGATGCGCCCTGCATGTTCGACCAGCTCTTCCAGGCAACCGAGGCCAGACACGAGCAGGTTAAAAAGAGCGTGGACGGGCAGAGATAAATTTATATAATATCATAACAATATATTATATATTTATATTATAGTATAATATTGTAATTCTTCATCCCCCCCTCCGATCTGTCGAAATGTTTATATATCTTTCATGTCACTAACTACAAGTTAGTAATATCATGTAGATGAGAGTCATTAACAGGCTCTTCATGTCTGGTGGATCATCATAGTCATGGAGATGAAAAGATATCCTGTAGCAGTGGAATGCAACAATATCATGCAACGATTTAGCGCAACAGACTAAAAAATTACTTAAGCTTAACCTGAACATATACATTGGAGGATTTTGATGGCAGGAGAAATCACACTTAAAGTCATTGAAGCCCGTCCGTCGGACGTAGGACGGGGCATCGCACGCATAGATCCAGCAGTATTTCGGGAAATGGGCTGGCAGGCCGGAGACGCAGTCAGCATCCAGGGAAAGAAGAAGACTGCCGCATTGCTCTGGCCCGGCTATCCCGATGACACTGGAACCGGTGTTGTGCGCCTGGACGGCAACACGCGCCGAAATGCAGGAGCCGGAATAGACGACAAGGTGCCCTTGAAGATCATTCAGGCATCTATGGCGGAGTCTGTGGTCTTTGCTCCGACTGTGCCGCTGCGAATCACTGGAGCTGAGGCTTACCTGCAAAGGTACATGGAAGGGCGGGTCATCACCAGAGGAGACATCATTGAGATCGCGGTCATGGGCAGAAAGATCGAGCTAATGGCCACCCGTGTCACGCCGTCTCGCGATGCGGCAGTGATAGGAGACAAGACCAGGATCGAGGTATCAGAAAAGCCTGCCAAAGAGGAAAAAGCGGGTCCTCGCGTGACCTATGAGGATATAGGCGGCCTGTCTGCCGAGATCAAAAAGGTGCGGGAGATGATTGAGCTGCCCATGAAGCATCCTGAGCTGTTCGAGCGTTTGGGCGTCGAGGCTCCAAAGGGCGTGCTGCTCTATGGCCCGCCAGGCACAGGCAAGACGCTTCTGGCCAAGGCTCTGGCTTCTGAGACCAATGCCCACTTCGAGACTCTCTCAGGCCCGGAGATCATGTCCAAGTACTACGGAGAGTCTGAGGAGAAGCTGCGAAGCCTCTTCAAGACAGCAGAGGAGCAGGCGCCTTCCATCATCCTCATAGACGAGATAGACTCCATCGCCCCCAAGAGAGAAGAGGTTACTGGAGAGGTTGAAAGAAGGGTCGTGGCCCAGATGCTTGCCCTCATGGACGGCATGGAGTCGCGCGGCAAGGTCGTGGTAATAGGAGCCACAAACAGGCCAGACTCCCTGGACCCGGCGCTGAGGCGTCCTGGAAGGTTCGACAGGGAGATTGAGATCGGAGTGCCCAACAGGCAGTCCAGGCTGGAGGTCTTGCAGATCCACACCCGTGGAATGCCGCTCTCCAAGGATGTCAACCAGGAGAAGCTCGCAGATGTGACCCACGGCTTCGTGGGAGCAGATCTGGCGGCTCTGGCACGCGAGGCTGGCATGAGGGCCCTGAGGCGCATCCTGCCTGAACTCGATTTAGAGGTGGAGTCCATACCTGCGGAGATCCTCAACAAGATCGAGGTCAACAACGAAGACTTCATGGAAGCTCTCCGTGAGATGGAGCCTTCGGCTATGCGTGAGGTGATGGTCGAGTCTCCAAATGTGCACTGGAATGATATCGGAGGCCTGGCTGAAGTCAAGCAGCAGCTTGTCGAGTCTGTGGAGTGGCCGCTGACCTACGCAAAGCTCTTCGCTCACATGGATGCCAAAGCCCCCAAGGGAATCCTGCTTTACGGCCCGCCAGGCACAGGCAAGACAATGCTCGCCAAGGCAGTGGCAACAGAAAGCCAGGCGAACTTTATCAGCATCAAGGGCCCGGAGTTCCTGAGCAAATGGGTTGGAGAATCGGAAAAGGCAGTGCGTGAGACCTTCAGGAAGGCCAGGCAGGCGGCTCCGTCTGTGATCTTCCTGGATGAGATCGACTCGATTGCACCAGCCAGAGGCGGATCGACCAGCGATTCACATGTCACCGAACGAGTGATATCTCAGATCTTGACGGAGCTTGATGGCCTTGAATCCCTGAACAGCGTCATGGTCATAGCTGCGACGAACAGGCCGGACATCATAGATGCTGCGCTGCTGAGGCCTGGCAGATTCGACAGGCTGATTGAGATCGGACTGCCTGACGAGCAGGCAAGGCAGGAGATCCTGAAGATCCATACGGCCAAAAAGCCGCTGGCTGATGACGTCAAGATCGAGGATCTGGCGAAGAAGACGGACAGATATTCCGGAGCAGATCTGGGTGCTCTCGTAGGCGAGGCCGTAATGCTGGCAATTCGTGAGTGCGTGCTCGCTGGCAAGGGAAAGGAAGAGGCGCAGGTGTGTGAGTACAAGCTGGAGGCCAAGCACTTCGAGGAGGCCCTCAAGAAGGTAAAGCCCACTGCATCTGAGACTGACCTCTACAAGAGGTTTTCAGGAGCAAAGGCGGCCTGAGCGAGAAACTAAAAAAAACTGCAGCAAGCCGAGATGCCGATTACCGGATATCTCCGCAGATCGCCGGCCTTCTCGGCTCGGCTGCTGCACATATCATTTATTGAGCGATGCTGTCGATGGTGGCCAGGTCCTGATATTGACCCCGAAATGCATTCTTGAAATGCATCACAATTTTTTGAGATGTATCAGGCTTGAGATAGGTGAATGTGTCATCCACGTCATTTGCAGCAATGATTATTTTGGATTCAATTAGAGATCCATCCCTGGATAACTCAACATAGACTTTATTCCCGTCGATGTCAACAGATTTGATATTCAGCTCGTATCCATCTCCTAATTTCAAATCCATTCTGGTGGCAAGTATAATGCATGAGCTGTCGTTAATTAGAATGGTTGATTGATTGATCTCTGATGTCTGAAAGACACGGTCTACTGTAACTAAATTATAGTAAGCCCCTCTGAATGCATTCCTGAAATGAATCAGTATTCTTTGCCCGGTTCCTGGCTTGAAATAGGTGAATGTATCATCTACTTCATTGGCAGCTATTATCACCTGCGAATCAACAATCCTTCCATCTTTAGACAGATCAAGATAAACCTTATTTCCGTCGATGTCCGTAGACCTGACAGCCAGTTCGTATCCTTCATCTAATTTCAAGGGCATATCTGTATCGATTACCTGTGAATGGCTGCTGTTCAATAAGGTCTGAGAGCAATTCGTCTCTGAAGTCTGCCAAATGCGGTCTATGGTAACCGGGCTCCTATCAGAGCCACGAAAAGTATTTTTGACATGCACCATTATGGTCTGTGACGTCCCAGGTCGGGAATAAGAGAAGTTGCCATTTGCCTCGTTTGCGGGTATGATCACCCTGGAATCAACGATCTGTCCATCTTTGTATAGCTCCAGATGTACTCTATTTCCATCAATATCTATTGATTTGACTGCCAGCTCATATCCATCATTAAGCTTCAATGGTTCAGCATCAGATATATTGAATGCTATCTCTGATAGATTCTCATTGGTCGTTGAGCATTCAGGGCTTTCTACTGGCATGCATTCTGCCTCGCAGATAGTGCTTCCAATAGATAATATAATCAAAACAATTGTATAGCAGTACTTAATATTAATCCCTTCTATCCATAATCCCTATTATTAGCAGATGCAAAGTTATCTGCTTTTCGGATTATATTGCTACATCAATTCAATGATTTCGCTATGTTGGCCATAATTTAGGAGCTATAGAAGAAATGCAATTCTTATGTAACCATTCAACACCTTTATATCCTTCGTTACATAAGACCACCTATTGATCCCCGATAAAATCGCCCGT
>DAONDW010000058.1:0-8561 GCA_035402785.1 Methanothrix sp.
GAAGAAATCATATGCGGCTACAACACCGAATACAGCGGAATCAGATGGGGCCTTCTCTATTTCCAGGAGTACAACAACTTCCTTCTGGGATCCATTCTGGTGTCTCTTCTGTTCCTCGGAGGCTGGCACGGACCAATCATACCAATACCAATCCTGGACATCATCTCCCCGATGATCTGGCTGATCATGAAGGTGGTAATCGTAATATGGTTCATCATATTGGTCAGGGCTGCACTCTTCAGACTGAGGATCGATCAGGTAACTGACCTGGGATGGAAGTGGATGCTGCCTCTTTCCATTGTGAATTTGGGATGGGCAGTCATAATCGGGTCTTACTTTGCATGAGGTGGCACTAAGATGTTGAAGAGAAAGATGATTAAGAACTTCACCTGGCCTTTGAAGATCGCAACGCATGAGATCGAGGTCACAAGGCTCTATCCTGAAACAATGATGGAGCTTCCTGCTGCTGAGAGAGGCATTCATGAGCTGGATGCCACCACATGCATTGGCTGCGGAACCTGTGCCAGGATCTGTCCCAATAGCTGCATTGAGATGGTCAATTTCAAATTCGGAAATCCACTCAAAAATAAGAAGATGCAGTTTCCCCAAGTCGACTTTGGGCGCTGCATGTTCTGCGGGCTGTGTGTGGACGAGTGCCCGGTGGAGTGCCTGAAGATGGGCAAGAAGGTCACCATGGCAGGCTGGACCAGAAAAGACATCGTAAAAGGCCCTGATTTCCTGGCGACCAAGAGATTCTCTGCAAAAGAGGTGGCTGATTTAGAGGCTGAGGCCAAGAGAATTGCTGCTGAAAAGGCCGCTGCCAAGAAGGCTGCTGCAAAAGATGGAGCCGCAAAAGAGGGAGCAGCCAAGAAGCCGGCAGCCGCTGCCAAGAAAAAGGAAAATGGAGCTGAGGCCAAGCCCGCTAAAGGAGGTGCTGCCTGATGTCTGAAAAATCGGGTGCAAATGTCATTAGGACTATCTTTGAGCTGCTGGTCTTGCTGGCAGCGCTTGGCGTGATATTCGGCGGCCTGGCACTGATAGTGCTTCTCTCGCCCTGGTTCCAGACGGTCCTGGATAAGCTTCTGGCCCTTGACATACGATTTGCCATTGAGCTATTGACTTTCATGGTTATAGCTGCCATAATCGTGCTTCTGTCGGCGATGGTTGTCTACGCCAAGAACATTGTGCATAGCGCACTGTACCTGCTAGGCACATTTGCAGGCGTGGCTGCTCTGTACATAATGCTCAACGCTCCCTTTGTGGGCGTGGCTCAGATTCTTGTGTACATCGGTGCCGTCGGAGTGCTGATGCTGTTCGCAGTGATGCTCACTAGAAAGACGATTAAGGAGGAATCCCATGGCGAAATTTAAGCTGATCATCATTACCCTGGCCTTTCTGGTGGCACTCTTCGTCTCTCTGTCTCTGTCCAATTGGGGAAGCACAGAAAAACAGCCTTCAAGCTACGTTCCCCAGGACGGGAATAGGATGCCGGAGAGCGGCATTGGAGATGTGGGATTTGAGATCTTCACCACTTACGTCTTTGCCTTTGAAATTTTAGCCCTGGTCTTGACGGCTGCCTTGGTTGGTGCAGTGTGGGTTGCACGAAAGGAGGTTGCCTGAGGAGGGCGACAAAGTATGACAAGGAGGGAGATTTACCGATGATACCGTTGGAGCTTTACATATTGCTGGCATCTCTGATGTTCTCCATCGGCTTGTACGGCCTCGTTACTCAAAAGAACGGAGTCAAGCTGATGATGTGCATCGAGCTATTGCTCAATAGCGCCAACATCAATCTCGTCGCCTTTTCAGCCAATCAGCCCAACGTGAACGGCCAGGTATTTGCCCTGTTCTCGATTGCGCTGGCTGCGGCTGAAGCAGGCGTTGGATTTGCGATAATGATTTCGCTGTACAGGTTGTACGGAACCATTGACCTGGACAACGTCAACTCCATGAGGTGGTAAGGAATGTACGCAGATTATGCATATCTGATTGTTGCACTCCCAGTGCTGGCTTTCCTGCTGTGCCTCTTTGTAGGCTGGCACTTGCCCAGAGGCGGAGGCTTCCTTACCGTCCTGGCCACGTTTTCAGGCCTGATACTGTCTCTTGGGATATTCTCAGAAATTTATCCTGAGGGAATAGTGCATCAGTCCATGCACTGGTTTGGTCCGCTGAATGTGGGCATACTGATAGATCCGCTGGCTCTGGTCATGCTGCTCATGGTCACAGCAGTGGTCACGCTCATTCATACCTATGCCAACGGATACATGAATGGCGATCCAGGTGCTGCGAGATACTTCTCAGAGGCTGCTCTATTTACTGCAGCAATGCTGGGCCTGATCTACGCAGATAACCTGCTTCAGCTCTTCATATTCTGGGAGCTTGTGGGACTGTGCTCTTATTTGCTGATTGGATTTTGGTACAGGAAACCATCTGCGGCTGCGGCTGCCAAGAAGGCATTTTTGACAACGCGCGTGGGCGACGTTCTGTTCCTTGCGGGCATAATTGTGCTTTACAACAATATGGCCAATCTGAACCTCGCTCTCAAGCCCGGAGAATATCTCTTGCAGTTCCCTGTGATCTATGCTCATTTGGCTGAGATCCCGCCAGCTCAACTCACACTCATCGCCCTGGGACTCTTGGGCGGTGCGGTTGGCAAGTCTGGTCAGTTCCCGCTGCATGTCTGGCTTCCAGATGCAATGGAAGGCCCCACAACTGTCTCTGCCATGATCCATGCTGCGACAATGGTTACAGCAGGCGTTTATCTGGTAGCCAGGATGTTTCCGCTCTTCTATGCGGCACCCTATGGCCTGACAGCCGTGGCTGCAGTGGGCGCGTTCACAGCTCTGTTCGCTGCGACTATGGGACTTACGGCCTTTGACATCAAGAGGGTTTTAGCCTTCTCAACTGTCTCTCAGCTTGGATTCATGATGACGGGACTGGGAGTGGGCGCAGCAGTCGGAGCGACTGCTGTTGGCGTGTCAATGTTCCATTTGATCGGCCATTCCTTCTTCAAGGCCCTTCTCTTCCTCTGTGCAGGATCGGTCATTCACGCAGTGAATACAAACGATCTGAGGGAGATGGGTGGAGTCGGAAAATACATGAAATGGACCATGTACACCATGCTCATAGGCTCCTTATCCCTGGCAGGATTCCCACTGTTCACGGGATTCTATTCCAAGGATGAGATCATCAAAATCGCCTACGAATATGGCACAGTGATCAATTTCCTGCCCTACATATTCCTCGTAGTAGCAGCGATTCTCACGGCCATTTACACCTTCAGGATGTGGTTTTCGGTATTCACAGGAAAAGAGAGATCCGATTACGGAAAGCATGAGTCGCCCATGATCATGATCGGGCCGCTGGCGATCCTTGCAGTATTCGCCTTTGGATTCGGCCTGGCTGCTCAGGGTGGTTTCTACAGCTACCTTGATTCCAACTTCGATCATTATGGTGTGGACTTCGAACAGCTTGCTTCCATCGGCGGACATGAGATCCTGGGTGAGCACGGCGCTGTAGCAGAAGGCGAACATGGCGCTGCGGCTGAAGGCGAGCATGCTGCTGGCGAGGGTGAAGCCGCTGCAGGCGAAGCTGAAGGAGAGCCGTGGTACATAGAGATATTACCGATAATCGTTGCCATTGGCGGCATTCTCACAGCAGGCCTCTTCTACTGGGACAAAATCAAGAAGTTCGATCCAAGCCAGGTTACTGGCGACAACGATCCCATCAGAAGAATGCTTCTCAAGGGATACTATCAGCATGAGATATTTACCGGCTGGTTTGCGGAGACCGTCGTCTACGGCACAGCTCTGATCTGCAACACGATCGACATCAAGCTCGTGGATGGATGGCTCAACTGGCTATCTGCGTGGGTCATGGGATTCGCTCAGAATGTCAGAAAGGTTCAGACAGGCGTTGTGCAGAACTATATCACTGCCCTCGTGCTGGGAGTCGTGGTGCTGGTGGTTGTAATTGCACTGGCTACGGAGGTGGGCCTGGTATGATCTCAAATGTGCTCTCGCTGATGATTGCCATACCTCTCATTGGTGCGGCGATATCCTTCTTTGCGGGAGGCAAAGCTAAATTCGTGGCCCTGCTAGCCTCGCTTATACCTTTAGCCCTATCCCTGCAAATGTACATGGAGTTCGACAAAACATCCAAGATAATGCAGTTCGTGGAGAGCTACGACTGGGTTCCATCTATCGGCGTCAAATACACTGTCGGCGTCGATGGCATTGGATTTCCGCTTGTATTGCTCTCGACCATAGTGTCCGTGCTTGTGATAATCTATTCCTGGGGAGAGACAAAGAAGCCCAATCAGTACTTTGCCCTGCTTCTGCTCAATGAAGTGGGAGTGCTCGGCGTCTTCACATCGCTGGACTTCTTCCTGTTCTACATCTTCTGGGAGGTAGTGCTCATACCCATGTTCTTCCTGATAGGATCATGGGGCGGACCGAGAAAAGACTATGCAGCAATCAAGTTCTTCATCTACACCCATGTGGCAAGCCTTGTGATGCTCCTGGCAATATTCGCCCTGTACTTCACATACCATAATCCGGATGGGACGAGGACCTTCGATATGCTGACATTGCTTGCAGCAACAGCAGACAAGACCATCTTCCCGACAAGCCTGCTCAATATCATCTTTGCAGGGCTGCTCCTGGGATTCCTGGTCAAGATGCCAGCCTTCCCGTTCCATACCTGGCTTCCAGATGCCCACGTAGAGGCTCCAACAGCCGGTTCAGTGGTCCTGGCAGCTCTGTTGCTCAAGATGGGCGGCTATGGCCTGTTCAGAATCATCATGCCAATGCTGCCAAGCGTTGACAAGGCATTTGTGACCATCATTGCAGTAATTGCAGTGCTGTCAATAGTCTACGGAGCTTTCCTCGCTTTAGCCCAAAAGGACATCAAGAAGCTGGTTGCCTATTCATCGGTCAGCCACATGGGATTTGTGACTCTCGGTGCTGTGGCATTCACCTGGATGTCTGTTACCGGTGCCATGTTCCAGCAGTTCTCGCATGGAATCATCACATGCGTCCTGTTCATGTCTGCAGGAACCATTCAGCACGTTGTTGGCACCAGGATCATAGGCGATCTGGGTGGCCTCGCTGACCGCATGCCCAAATTTGCGGTTCTCATGATGGCCGGATTCATGGCATCTCTCGGATTGCCTGGTATGAGCGGATTCGTGGCTGAGTTCATGGTTTTGACAGGATCATATGCCACCCTTCCAGGATACACCATGTTCGTGGTATTCCTGAGCGTGGCCACGACTGCAGCCTATCATCTCTGGGCCATGCAGAAGGCGATGTTCGGGCCTATACTGAAGAAATACATGAATGTTCATGATGCGCATAACTACGAGCTGTTCTCAATGGCCATGATCATAGTGCTGGCTCTGATCTTCGGAATTCAGCCCGGTCTTATCACTGACATCATGGGCACAGCAGCGACACAGGTTATGCAGCCGGTTGTCACTTTATCCCAGATGGGGGTGATCTGAAGTGGACTTTGCACACTACGTACCCCTCTGGGGAGAGGCGCTTCTCACCATCCTTGCAATTCTGATCATATTGCTGGGATCCCTGATGAAGAACAGCGGCAAGCTAATGGGGTACCTGAGCGCAGCAGGTCTGGTTGCGGCTCTGGGCCTTGTGGCGAGCAATTTGACCATTGCTCCAACTCTGTTCTTCTTTGATACGATCTCTGTAGACGCCCTGTCCCAGTTCTTCAAGGCAGTCTTCCTGATTGTATCGCTCCTGGTTGTAATCGCCTCCCTGTCCAAGTACACAGGAAAGGGAGCAGACGAGTATTATGCACTGGTGCTCTTTGCGACAGTTGGCATGATGGTCGTGTCCAGCTCAATTGATATCGTGACCCTCTTTGTGGGCTTTGAGCTGGCCAGCCTGTCAACATATGCCCTTGCAGCCTTTGACAGGAGCAAGAAGAACCTGGAAGCGGCAATGAAGTATTTCATCTTCGGCTCAGTCGCTTCCTCATTCATGCTCTTTGGCTTCTCGCTGCTCTATGGCATGACAGGATCAACCAAGCTCGCAGATATCGCCTCAGCATCCATTGCCGGCTTTGGCCCTGCCACACTTGTGGCACTGCTCTTCGTGATCGTCGGATTCGCCTTCAAGATGGCTCTTGTGCCATTCCATATGTGGGCTCCCGATACATACGAAGGCTCTCCGGCACTGGTTTCAGCTATGCTCGCGGCAGGCTCCAAGAAGATGGGATTTGCCGCAGCCTTCAGGGTAATCATCATAGCCCTGATAGCACTGAGGCTTGAGTGGTTCATGGCCTTCGCAATACTCGCGGCTGTGACCATGACGCTAGGAAACCTCGCAGCCTGCTGGCAGAACAACGTCAGGCGCATACTGGCTTACTCCTCGGTTGCGCAGGCCGGCTACATCACCATCGGCCTCGTAGTAGTGGGAGCAGCCTACGGAACAAATCCGGTTGAGGTATTCAACCTGGGTCTGCAGCATCCCGATCAGCTCGGAATTGCAGGAGCTTTGCTTCTCATTTTAGGCCACGCGCTGATGAAAACAGGTGCCTTCATCGGCACAGCGCAGGTCGCAAATGCAGTATCGAGTGGAAGCGAGACGGACCCGGATGACATATCCAATTACTCCGGGCTTGCCCAGAGAGCGCCCATCACGGCGTTTTGCATGCTCATCTTCATGTTTGCTCTGGCAGGCATTCCGCCAACCGCAGGATACTTCGGCAAGTTCGTGCTCTTCAGCTCGGCCATTTATTCAGGCCTGACATGGCTTGCAGTCCTGGCAATCCTCAACAGTGCTCTGTCGCTGGTCTACTACCTGAGGATCATCAGCTACATGTACCTCAAAGAGCCAGCCGGACCGAAGATCGTTGAGCAGAAGGGATACATGGTTGCACTTGTCCTCACCATGATTGCAGTGGTCTGGATAGGCGTCTTCCCTGAGAAGTTCTTCGAATGGGCGATGCAGGCAGCAGCAGTTCTGCTGCCTCAATAAACCTTTTTAGCCCAGAATCGAATCTTTTTTAAAATCAATTCGTATTTTTTGAAATTTTTGATTATCCTGAAACTCCGATCAAATGGGACAAGCTTAATGTCTGTTAAGAGCCAAAAAGGTATTTCTGTCAGATTCAAATTTCCGACCAAAGGAGATGATATTGATTATGACCGCAAATCAGAAGGCTGAACTCAAAGTTCTCGGAATGAAATGCTCAGGCTGCTCGGCTGCGGTGGAAAAGGCCCTCGCATCTCTTGATGGGGTCTCATCAGCCAGAGTCGATCTGGCCAGGAAGGTTGCCTATGTGGATTATGATTCTGCAAAGGTTGATTTGGAGGATTTGAGAAAGGCGGTTCTTGGGGCTGGATACAAAATCGGGTAGCTTTGGCCCATAAAGAGATTATTTTTTAAGAGCGCCTGGTTTTTGTCTTAATCCAGAAGTCCCGGACTTCAATCGGACATGCCGTCATGGACTGCATGTGCTTTTCTTTCAATGGATATCTTTTTCTGCTTTCGCTCATAATCAATAAATGGATGAAATCAATTCTCGTAACTGGCGGTGCAGGCTTCATCGGAAGCCATCTGGTTGATAGGCTTCTCAAGGAAAATGATGATGTAACGGTTCTCGATAATTTCAGCTCCGGAAAGATGCAACATCTGGCCCATCACCTGGATAATCCTGCTTTTCATCTGTTGAAGGCCGATCTGCTAGATTGCAGCTCTCTGTCAGATGCAGTTGCCGGAAAGGACATGATCTTTCATCTGGCTGCGAATCCCGATGTGAGGCTTGGGGCAAAGGACACCAGAGTGCATCTTACGCAGAACGTGATGGCCACCTATAACCTTTTGGAGGCTATGAGAGAATGCGGTGTGAGCAAAATTGCTTTTACCTCCACATCGACTGTCTACGGCGAGGCTGCCATTGTTCCCACGCCTGAGAATTATGGTCCACTTCTTCCAATCTCCCTTTATGGTGCCTCCAAGCTGGCCTGTGAGGCTCTCATCTCTGCATATTGCCATACCTTCGAGATGAAATCCTGGATCTACAGATTTGCAAATATCGTGGGAGAGAGAGGCACGCATGGAGTACTTGTCGATTTCATGAGAAAGCTGCAGACAAACAGCCGAGAGCTTGAGATTTTGGGCTCCGGAAAGCAGCAAAAATCCTATCTTGAGGTCCGGGATTGCGTTTCTGCAATGCTCCATTGCGTGAAAAGCTCCGCAGATGATGTCAATGTCTTTAACATCGGTTCAGAGGATTCCATTGATGTGACCGAAATTGCCGATATCGTAGTAGATCTGATGGGCCTTTCAGGAGTCCAGTATCGCTATACAGGCGGCATCGATGGCAGAGGATGGAAGGGCGATGTCAAAGTCATGCGGCTGTCCATAGATAAGATCAAAAAGCTTGGATGGAAGCCAGTCGGAGGGTCGAGAGAAGCAATCGTTGAGGCAGTTCGGGCCCTGCAGAAAGAGATTGCGTAGAGGGAAAGGCCCTGCCTGTGCAGAGAGAAATGGCTCTGCCAGAGAAAAAAGGACTTCATTCAAATGAGGCAGCAA
>DAONDW010000059.1:0-5424 GCA_035402785.1 Methanothrix sp.
ACCGAGGAGATCAAGCAGTCGGTTCGCGTCGAAGAGATAACTCACCTCGGAAAGGATAACCTCCCTGCAGGGCCAAATGTGCTTGATTCGGATGCCATCCTCGTGGTGGAGGGCCGGGCAGATGTGCTCAATCTGCTCAAGTACGGCATCAAGAATTCTGTGGCAGTGGGCGGGACAAATGTGCCGCCAACAATTGCCGACCTTTGCGCCAAGAAAGTTGTGACTGCGTTTACGGATGGCGACAGAGGCGGAGAGCTGATCATCAAAGAGCTTCTTCAGGTTGCAGACATAGACTTCGTGGCCAGAGCGCCGGAAGGAAAGAGCGTCGAGGATTTGACCCAAAAGGAGATCGTCAGATCTCTGCGCCAGAAGATCCCTGTGGAGCAGGTGCTCGATCAATACAAGATCAAAAACCAGCCAAAGAGGAGACGCGAGATCACCACCAAAAGAAAGAGCCTCATCCGCGAGAAGCCCCTCTGCGTCCGGAACACTGCTGAGAGGGCGGAGGTGATCGCCCCGCGCCGCATTGTGCCACGCGAAATCGTCGCCAAACCTGCACCCGTAATCCACGAAGAAGTCGCTGCGGCTGCTGCCGAGCCAGTCCCTGAACCGGTGCCTGAGAGAGAATGGTTCCGAAAGCATGTGGATGAACTGGACGGAACGCTCTCTGCGAGGATCATGGACAGAAACCAAAACATCCTCAAGGAGGTTGCAGTCCGGGATCTGGCAAGAGAGCTGAAGGAGGCCAACGGAGACGTCAACGGCGTGATCTTCGATGGAGTGATAACTCAGCGCATACTGGACATAGCTGCTGAGAAGGGGCTTGAGTATCTCATAGGAGCCAAGATGGGAAATATTGCCAAGAGCCCGTCCTGTGTCAAAGTTCTAACCAAAGAGGCCTGAGCATCCTGGCCTCATTTCTTTCAATCAAGGATTCAAACAACGATTTTCTTTTTATTTTATGCCGGATTTGGCCGTCTTCTGCGATGCTAATCATGACCTGATTGATCAATATTGTGAGGAAAATTCAGATGGAATTCAAGCAATGCATAGTTATCAGAGAGGACCTCAAGCTCTCGCCTGGAAAGCTGGCGGTGCAGGTGGCTCATGCAGCAGTCATGGCTTCTGAAAGGGCCGAAAAGATGAACAGGGCGACGGTTGTCGACTGGAAGCAAGAGGGACAGAGAAAGGTCGTCCTGAAGGTGCCAGGAGTGCCGGACCTCTACAGATTGAAAGAGGAAGCTGAGAGGGCTGGAATTGCCAGCGCCATTGTGATCGATGCCGGTCTCACCGAGATTCCAGCAGGCACAGTCACAGCTCTTGGCCTTGGGCCGGCTCATGGAAAACTGATGGACAAAGTGACGGGCAAGCTCAAGCTCGTATGATGAAGATGATCCCTGCAAGCGATCTGGATAAGAGCCTGGGCATGGACTATTACGTAACGGACAGCCCTGGCTGCGGAGGAACTATCAAAAGCAGTGCAGAGGACTTCTCAGTCTCAGAGGTCTTCGAGGACCTGAGATACGAGGGCGGAAGATACCTCGTGCTCGATGTGGAGAAGACCAACTGGGATACGCATCACCTGATCAGGGAGATGGCGAGAAGGCTATGCATCAGCCAGAAGAGGTTCTCCTGGGCCGGAACCAAGGACAAGAGGGCAGTCACCAGCCAGCGCATCAGCATCATGAACCTGGACGAAGGAGAGCTAGCAAAAATAAACCTCCCGGATCTGAAGATCAGGGTGCTAGGAAAGACCAATCGCGCTGTGGGGCTTGGAGACCTTCTTGGCAATCGTTTTGCAATCATCATCCGGGATCTGTCCTGCCCGGACCCGGCAGCAAGAATGCAGGCCATATCAATGGAGATTGCGAAAGAGCGCGGCGTTCCAAACTACTTCGGAGTGCAGAGGTTTGGCGACAGGCGGCCTGTGACACATCTTGTGGGAGAGGCCCTTGTCAAAGGCCGGACGGAGGAGGCCGTATTCATCTACCTGGCAATGCCTTTTGAGGCAGAGCTGCCCAGGACGAAAGAGGCGCGAGAGATGCTCTGGAAGAGCCGAGATATTCCCGAGGCGCTCAAGGATTTTCCCGAATACCTGCACTATGAACTTGCGATGCTGAACTATCTGGTGGAGCATCCAGGGGATTATGCTCATTGCTTTGACGTGCTCTCCATAAACTTGAAGCGGCTCTTCGTGCACGCCTATCAATCATTTCTATTCAATAAAATGCTCAGCCTGCGCCTTGCCAGGAAGATTCCGCTTTACATCGCCGATGTGGGCGATGTCGTATGCTTTGCGAAAGACGGAATGCCGGATTTGGTGAGGCTGCAAAAGGTGACTTCGGAAAATACAGATGCAGTCAATCGTCTGGCAGAAAGGGGCAGAGCATTTTTAACTCTGCCGCTGATCGGATTTGAGACTGAGATCGGCGGTGGATTTGAGGCGGAGACGGCAAAGGCCATCCTGGCCAGAGAAGGGATAATACCTGAGGACTTCAGAGTTGCCGCGAACCCTGATCTGGGATCGAGAGGCACAAGGCGTGCAGCCCTCTGTCCTGCGAGGCCCCAGTTTCAGGTCACTGACAACCGGGCTGAGCTGTCTTTTGTCCTGCCAAAAGGAAGCTATGCGACAGTGGTATTAAGAGAGTATATGAAGAGCGTTGACATAATCGAGAGCAAATCAAAGGATTAAGCTGAGGAATTGGAATTGCAATTGGAATTACAGGACCCATATGTTGTTGCCTACAAGCAAATCCATGCGATGGTTGATGAAAATGCAAGCCTTGTGGAGCTGATGGAGCGCTCCAACTGCTATGGGGGATCGGCCTGGGCCAGATATCATTATTCCCGCGGACCGCTGGTAAAAAGCTCCCGCAATCTCGGCGAATGGTTTCGCTACATGATCGCACCTGGACGGGTTGATCTGGATCTCATTTCCTCTAAAAAATCAGCAGGCATCGAGTCTGTGATCGTCAAAGGCAAGGAGGTCGAGGTGACCTACGCGGGCCTTGGAGGCGGAGGCGTTGGCGCCACTCTCTGCCGTGCTCAGGCAGATGACGTTTTACGCTATGAGGTGACTGAATGCGGCGGCGGGCGCGTCGCACGCGGCACCCTCATCCTTCCAAGAAGAGAGAGGCTGATCATAGGAGTCGATGATACCGACTCAAAGACAAATGGAGCAACCTGGACGCTCATTCACAATATTGCAAGCAAGGTGGACTGCCTGGAGGCGCGCTATATCTCCCATTCACTTGTGCAGCTATTTCCAGTGCCCACGAAGACCCAGAACTGCGTTTCAACAGTGGTGGAGTTTGCATGCCTGCCTGACAGAGCCGAGGGCATGTTATCACAATTCAAGGCGCTGCTCAAAAAATATTCCGTATCCAAAGAGACTGGCATGGCGGTCTTTCGTGGATTTGATCCCTCATCGCTTCTGCCTTACGGCCAGAGGTGCAAGAGGGAGAGGGTGCTTTACGAGGATGCGCTGGATGCAGCCCGGGAGAACGGCGTTCAGATCATGATGAACGGCCAGGGGCTGATTGGAGCTTTGGCTGCGCTGCCATTCTGTGCGCAGCCGGATGAGTCGGTTGTACCAGGGCTTCCCTGATTGCGGTTGAGTTAAAAATTGGAAATTCGAAGGCCGATAGGATATGAAAGGGCTACAGGCTGCAGTTCTGGCAGCAGCGGACGCTGGTGTGAAGGTTCGAACTTATGTGCCGGGCTATCCCATAAACGACCTGGCAGTTGCGCTGGACTGCGAGATTTCGGTCAGCGAGAAGGTAGCCATGGAAATCGCGCTTGGAGCATCGGCCACGGGCAAGCGCTCCCTCGTTTTGGTCAAGCAGATGGGCATGAATGTCCTGGCAGACCCACTGGTCATCTCTGCCACACATGCCATAGGCTCGGGCCTGGTGGTCATGGCAGGAGACGACCTTGGGCCTAAGGGCTCTCAAGCCGAGATGGACAGCCGATTCTATGGACCCCTGGCTGAGCTTCCTGTGCTTGATCCAAGGGGCCCTGCAGCCCTGCATGCCTCAATTCTGGAGGCATACATGCTATCTGAGTGGCTGAGAATACCTGTTGTGCTCAGAGTGACTGCAAGGCTCCTTCAGGCAGAGGAAGATGTCATAGCGCGTCCAGCTCCTGGAACGCCTCAGTTGTTCGAGAATGAAAACTGGAGTCTGACAGCCAGGGGCAGACATCAGAGACACCATGATCGGATACTGGCTTTTGCCGAGGAGGCGTCAGAATCATCGACTCTGAACCGGTTCGACATATCCGGAAACGTCGGGATCATCGCGAGCGGCTTTTCTGCCAGCCTGGCTCAGGGCCTTGGAGTCTCGCAACTCATTTTGGGCTACAGCAATCCTCTTCCAAAAAAGCTTCTGCAGCGCTTTATAGATGGCCACCGCAGCATCCTGGTGGCTGAGGAGCCCGAGCCATTCATCGAGTCGCAGATAAGTGGAAGCTCAAAGGTAAAAGGGAAGCTCACCGGCCACCTGCCCCGCGGGCAGCTTGAGAGGGCTGATATCATCAAAGCTCTCGAAAACCTGGATAAAAAACCAGAAAAAAGGCCAGAGGTTTATGAGAGCGTGGCTGAAAGAGGCTATCAGGGCGTCTGCGAAAAATGCCCATTCGCGCCGCTGTTCTCTGCCCTGGCTGAAATAGATGTTTCTATTGCAGGAGATGCAGGTTGCGCAATTCGCGCAAGCCGTGAGCCCTTTTTATCGGTTGATGTGGTCTACGGCCTTGGATCATCGGTTGGCGTGGCCTCCGGCTTTGCAAAAAAAGGCATTGCAGTGATCGGCGATTTTGCGCTGGCTCACTCAGGCCTCACAGGGCTGATCAATGCCATCTGGCAGAAAAGAGACGTTTTTGTGATAGTAATCAAGAACGATGTGGCTGCAATGACTGGTGGCCAGCCTGCTCCTGACCTCACAGGCGTCCTCCAGGCTCTTCTGCCCACGAGCATGCTGCAGATGCCCTGCCCGAAAGATGCACTTGCAAAAGCAATCAAAGAGGAGCTGAACAGATCAGGCCCCACAGCGTTGATTGCATCTGGCAGGTGTTGCATTGCTGACCGAGAATCATAAAAAATCGTGAAAAAATGGAGATGAAAGAGGAATCGCAGAGATGGAAGAGATGGCTGGGCATCGCCCTTTTCATCCTCTCCTTCGTCTTCTACGGGTGTCTCCTCCTTGTGCCGTTCCTGCCCCTATCTCTGGAGGGCAAAACAACGCTGTCCGTATTGCTTGTGATCTCAGGAGAGAGTTCCTTTTGGCTGTCTGCCATCATCCTCGGAAAAGAGATGATAGAAAAATTCCGGACAGCAAAATGGCGCTCCTGGATCAAACGGCAACGGAAGTCTGCCCAGGAACATCAGACAGGAGAGCCTATGGATGATGGCAGCGTAGAGAAATAGAA
>DAONDW010000059.1:5524-8390 GCA_035402785.1 Methanothrix sp.
CCCAGGAACATCAGACAGGAGAGCCTATGGATGATGGCAGCGTAGAGAAATAGAAGAAAAGGGACTCTCAGGCCGGATGTCAGCGAATTTGGCCAGCGAATTTGGTCAGCAAATTGAGTCTGCAAATCGGGTCTGCAAATTTGGAATCCCTCCGGCCCAAAATGGTTAAATCTCCAATTCCCATCTTTTTTCCACATGAGATTCTATAAAATAGCAGCCCTTCTGGGCATGCTCTTATTAATAGCAGCCACATCCGACTGCCAGATGAACAGGGATACTCCCACTCTTGCAAGCAAGCTTCCCAGAACAAATGATAATAACCTCATCGGCCAGGGTCAGCAGCCTTCGACGCCAGTTGTGATCTCCAATCCCTTCAACAGCCAGGCAGTCTCCGACCTGTCCATAGTTGCAGATCCTGACAACACCACATGCAACCAGATATCTTTCCTGGTGACCCTGACTGCATCCACCGTCGGATCCACCGGGTATCAGCCTGTCAAGGTGAGAGTCCTGGAAAATCGCCTGGGCACTCCAACCTCTGTTGCCGAGCTGACTCTTCTTATGCCGGTCTCTGGCGGCTCATTGCATGAGACGATCGGCTTTGTGAGCGCTGTCAGTACGACAGGTAGCATGAATAACGACATCACCATCAGCGCAGACCCAGATAATCAATTGAAAGAGACCAATGAGAGAAACAATCAATTGACAATCAATGCAGCCTGTCAGGGTTAACGGATAATAGAGTCAGAGCTAACCTAATTACCGATTGTCTAATTTTTTTGCTGCCGCAAACAGATACAAAACTAGTTAAATCAGATTAGTTCTTTACTAACAGATAAATTAGAGAAAAAAGATGTCAATGAACGCATCCTGAGCTATCTTTCTAAAAAGAACAAAAAGCTTTTTTATTAGAAGATACCATACTAACAGTAAATCGGGAGAAGAGATATGAGAATAATAACAGACGAATCAAACGAAGATCTGACCGGCCTCCTTGGCACAATCAAGACCATGGTGCCTGAAATATGGACTTCTAGCGAACGCCGCTTCATCCTACCGCAAAAACTGGAGGATTTAGAGAATCCAGAGTATCTAGCAGAGATAAAGGAAAAAATCAGGAAAATGAAGCATATAAAAGATCAGTTTGATGAAGGATTGATAACTAAAGCAGAATATCAAAGCAAAAATTCTCAGATAATTATGCGAATATACGAATGAATTCGACGATGGTAAATTGCAGCGGATTCAGCTTCCTGGAGATGATCATACTGGAGATCAATGATATTACAAATGGCAAAGAACTGAATTAACAATTTAAGTTTTTTATATTGGCTCTCGATGCATTATCAGCCTATTCTCCATCGCGATTGCCGACAATAAGTGCGCAAATGCCCACATTAATCTTCAACTCATTCAGCCATCCAGCACTCGCATATCTTTCATGAACGCAGAGTAAATTTCGCCAGGAACATTATTTTTTAAGATTGAATGGGCAGATTAATAAGCTGAGCACGCCGAATGGAAATAGATGGAAATGTCTGATGATGAAAAGCCTACTACGAGACAGTCATTGCCGCAATTTATTCCTAAGTTCAGAGGAAAGAAAGTCATAATTCGTCTGATCTCAGGAGGCCAGCCGGTTATTGGAACCGTAGAAGGATTCAATTCCTATGAGATCCTCCTCCAGACAGCAAAGGGCGAGCTGTTGGTCTTCAAACATGCAATTGCCACCATTGAGGTCACAGAGGAGCCACGCGGCTTCAGGCCGGGCACCTAGAAAAGAAGAGACGGGGATACTCCATTGAATGGATCATATTCAAAAAGGTGAATATATATGCACATAGTTTACAAGATTACATTGGCCCTGATGGCAGCGACTCTTATGCTGCCAATGCTTTCGCTGGGCTTTGATCAGGTTGAGAATCGTCCCGCAGAGACTGCTGCAGAAAATCTCTATAATAAAGGCATCGGAAGCGCATGGGTTAGCGGCGAGCCATTCTCCCAGGGCATGTCGGCTGCGGACGGGCAGGCTGTGGGCGAAAGACAGATTCCAGAATACCAGATCATCGGATATCTCAATTCAACATCTGGCCTGATCATAGCAGGCGACAGCAACAGCATGCGCTTCAACCCAGGGCCTGGATGTTTTCCAGTCTATGGATACTTCGAAGGAGATAAAATGA
Organism: Methanothrix sp.; assembly: GCA_035402785.1. Classification (GTDB taxonomy): domain Archaea; phylum Halobacteriota; class Methanosarcinia; order Methanotrichales; family Methanotrichaceae; genus Methanothrix. Next base: position 7,708 of record DAONDW010000059.1, read on the forward strand.
CTGGCATTTATATCGACCTCAATCCAATACATTAAATCAACTCGACAGAAAATCGGGTTCTTTTGGGCCTTGTTGTGACGAAACCCTGAATTGATCTGATGGCAAGGACTAATTCCGCCTTTGCCAATCAGCTATTTTTGCCATGCGTTCCTATGAGACCACATCTCCCTTGACCAGGAGTACTGGAATTTCAGACCGGAAGACAACCTTCTCTGCGACGCTTCCAAGCAAAAATTTCTCAATTGCAGTCCTTCCGAGGCTGCCGATGACAATCAGGTCTGCATCATGATTCAAAGATGCTTTGAGGATCTCCTCGCTCGGATTTCCCTGAGCCACAATCCCATGAAATGAGACGGACATTGCTTGTGCGCGATCCTGCGCAAATTGGATTGCCTGCCTGCCCTCGTCCTCAATCAGATCCAATATCTTTTCTTTGAATCCCGGAAGCGTCGCATATCCGGGAAGATGCGATAGACGGGATAGATCCATGACATAAATGGCAATGATACTGCCCCCAGAGCGATGGGCGATATCTATGCCAGCCATTGCGGCCCTGTTGCCTGCATCAGATCCATCGGTAGCGATCATGATTTTTTGCATCATAATAGGTCTATTTGCCTTTTCAGGAGTTGATATATTTTGCTTTGATAGACTGTGCATTCATCTCATCCATTGAAGCTTCA